>NZ_JBHVDI010000117.1:0-12327 GCF_042802875.1 Kocuria sp. NPDC057446
GCGCCGCGCCGTGGCGGGCGGACCGGAGGGCTCAGTCCCCGGACCCGATGACGCGGTCGCGGCCCGCGAGCAGCGCGACGGCGCACAGCCCCACCATGAGCCCGGCCATGAGCAGCAGCGGCGGCTCCCACCGCCCGCCGGCGTCGTAGAGGGCGCCGACGACGGCGGGGGCGATCGCGGCCAGCGCGTAGCCCACGGACTGGGCCATCCCGGACAGGGCCGCCGCCTGCCGGTGGTCGGTGGACCGGAGGCTGAACAGGGACAGGGCGACCACGATGAGGCTGCCGCAGCCGATCGACCCGAGCACGATCCACAGCAGCGTCAGTCCCGGCGCGGCGGCCAGTCCCGTGAAGGCGGCGAAGGCCAGCGCGCCGCCGGCGAAGGCCACGGGACGCTGGTCGCGGACCCGGTGCATCAGCGCCCCGGTGCCGAGGCTGGCGCCCATCCCGATCAGCAGGAACAGCGCCATGTGGGTGCCGGCCGCGGTCGCCGAGACGCCGTGGCTGCGCTCGATGCTCGGCAGCCACGCCATGAGCACGTAGAACGCGACCGACTGCAGACCCATGAACAGGGTCACCTGCCAGCCCAGCGCCGAGCGCCACGGCGACCGGTAGGGGCCCGCCTCCGCGGCGGGGGCCGTCTGCTCGGCGTGCCCGGTCCGCAGCCCGGGGGAGAGCACCACCAGCGCCACCACGGCGAGCACCGCCCACACCGCCAGGGCCAGGCGCCACCCGGCCGGACCGGCGTGGGCGATCGGCACCACCAGTGCGGAGCCCGCCGCCGCCACCGCGCCCTGGATCGAGGTGTACACGCCGGTGACCTGGCTCACCCGCAGCGGGAACTCCCGCTTCACCAGCGAGGGCAGCAGCACGTTGAGGAACGCGATGCCGATGCCGATCACCGCGGTGCCCGCCCACACGGCGCCCTCGACCGGCGCGGAGCGGCCGGCGATCCCCGCCGCGAGCAGCAGCAGCGACAGCCACAGGGCCCGGTCCAGGCCCGTCCGGGCGGCCACCGCCGGGGCCACGGGGGAGAAGAGGGCGAACATGGCCAGCGGCAGCCCGGTCAGCAGGCCGGCCTGGCCCGCCGAGATGCCGAGGTCGCGGCTGATCTCCTCGAGCAGCGGCCCCACGGTGACGAACCCGACGCGGAGGTTGACCGCGATCAGCACCACTCCGAGGAAGCCGAAGCCGAGACGGGCCCGCCGGCCCGTGGCCGATGACGCGTTGGTGAGCACGGCACACCCTTTCCGGTACACGGGACGGAGGATCTCCGGACAGCGTAGACGGGGCGGCGCGCCCCGGCACGCCGCCCCGTCCCGGCCGGAGCCCGGCTGTCCCGCCGGGTCCGGCCGTGGTCAGCCGAGGATGAGGTTGAGGACGAACAGCAGCGGGATGGACCCGGCCCAGACGGCGGTGGTGATCCCGGACCAGCCCTTCAGTGCGTCCGTGCCCTCCAGCCCGGTGAAGCGGGTGACCACCCAGAAGTAGGAGTCGTTGAAGTAGCTGAACACCATCGACCCCGCCGTGCAGGCCAGGACGGCGACGACGGGGTCGATGCCCAGCGTGGTCACGAGCGGCGCCGAGACGGAGGCCGCGGTGATCATCGCGACCGTTCCGGAGCCCTGGGCGATGCGCACGAGGGTGGCGATCAGGAACGGCACGAGGAACGCGGGCAGCGGGGTGGAGGCGATGGCCTCGGCCAGGGCGTCCCCCACGCCGGAGCTGCGGAGCACCTGGCCCAGCGCGCCGCCGGCGCCCGTGATGAGCAGGATCAGACCGGCCGAGGCCGCGGCCTCGGCGAACCAGCCGTGCGCCTTGGTGCGGGGCGTCCACCGGGGCAGGAGCACGTAGAGGGCCAGGATCATGCCGATGATCAGCGCGACCACCGGGTTGCCGATGAACGCGAACGGGACCGCCCAGGAGGAGGGCTCGTACTCGTCGCCGCCGATGACGCCCTGGGCGTTCTGGTCGATCGCGCCGGTGACCGTGTTGAGGATGATCAGCAGCAGCGGGACGAGCAGCGGCAGGGACGCCACGAACGCGCCGACCTTGTGCGGCTTGGCGCCGGCCGGCGGCTCACCGAGGTCGTAGGCCGGGTCACCGGTGGACTCCTGGGCGGCCTCGTCGTCGAGCCCGTCCCGGGGGCCGTCCTGCAGGTCCGTGCCTGCGCTGCGGGCGCCGCCGCCCCCGACGCCGGCCGTGGCGACGGTGCCGTAGACGGCCTCGCGCACGTGCTCCTCGACCCTGGGCTCGAGCTGGGGGCCGATCCAGCGCGCGTAGAGGACCACGACGGGCAACAGGAGCACGGTGAAGGCCAGACCGGCCAGGATGACGGCCCCGAGGTCCGCGCCGAGGATGCCGGTCACGGCGAGGGGCCCCGGGGTGGGCGGGACCAGGTGGTGGGTGAGCGTCATGCCGCAGCCCAGTGCCAGTGCCAGGGTCACGTAGCCGGCCCGCTTCACGCGGGCGATGGACCGGGCGAGCGGGTTCATGATCACGTAGCCGGAGTCGCAGAACACCGGGATGGAGACGAGGGCGCCCACGCTGCCCATCGCCCACGGCTCGCGGCCGTGGCCGAAGACGCGGAGGAAGGCGTGCGCGAGCGCGTTGGCGGCCCCGGAGACCTCGAGGATCTTGCCGATGCCCACGCCGAGGCCGATCACGATGCCGATCGAGGCGAGCGTGTTCCCGAAGCCGGTGGTGATGGCCGAGACGATGTCGAGCACCGGCTGGCCCGCGACCAGCCCGGTGACGAGGGCGGCGATGAGCAGCGCCACGAAGGCGTCCAGGCGCGTGCGGAGCACCAGGACGATGATGGTGGCGATGCCCAGCACGAGTGCCAGGAGTAGTTGCAGATCCACGGTGATCGGCTCCTCGGGGACGTGGGGCGGGCGGGCGGTCGGCCCGGCCGATGGGAATTGACGAGAGCGGCAGTGCATGTGAGGCTAGTCACACATATGACGTCTGACAAGAGGCAGGTGCGGATCGTGAACCGTGACCCCGAGGTGCGCACCGGTGCTCCCGCGCGGGCCGCGGCGGGGCGGCGTGACGATGGCTAGGAAGTCGCTGGTCGAGGCCGTCGCCGAAGAGCTGCTCGAGCGCATCCTCGAGGGCGAGGTGGGCCCGCACGAGGCCCTGCCCCCCGAGGCCGAGATCGCCCGGGCCTCCGACGTCAGCCGGCTCACCGTCCGGGAGGCCCTCAAGGCGCTCCAGGCGCAGAACATCGTCTACGTGCGGCGCGGGCTGGGGACCTACGTGAACCCGCCCGACGCGTGGACCGGGCTCGAGGCGATCCTCAAGGCCGCCGCCCGGAGCGCGACCTCCCACCAGGTGGCGCTGCGGCTGCTGGAGGTGCGGCGCATGGTGGAGACCGGCTCCGCGGAGCTGGCCGCCGTCCACGTCACCCCGGAGGACCTCGCGGCGATGGAGGCCGCGGTCCAGGACCTCCGGCGCGCGCACGAGGCCCAGGACCTGGACGAGGTCACCCGCGCGGACATGGCCTTCCACGACGCGGTGCTCCGGGCCTCGGGCAATCCGTTCGTCCCCGTCCTGCTGGCCCAGCTCTCCCAGCTCCTCTACGCCGAGCGCCGGGCGACCTCCGCGTTCCCGGAGGTCCAGCGGCACGCCATCGAGCACCACGGGCTGGTCCTGGCGGCCATCGGCAGCCGGGACCCCGAGGCCGCGCGCAAGGCCATGGAGGCCCACATCGACCAGACCTACGCCGACTACGAGCACTACGTCGGCCGCGGGACCGCACCCGGCGGACCCGATCCCGGGCCGGGCGGGCTGCCCGACCCGGCACTCCGGCCCGCCCCCGACAGCACACCCGACAGCACACCCGACAGCACAGGAGACGACTGACATGACCGAGACCACCGCCTTCCCCGCCGAGCGCACCGCCGTGCTCACCGGTGCCGCCTCCCCGCGCGGCATCGGCCGCGCCACCGCCGACCTGCTCGCGAGCCAGGGCTGGAGCGTCGCCGTCCTCGACATCGACGGCGACGCCGCCGCCGAGGCCGCCCGCGACATCGCCGGCCGGCACGGGGTGCAGACCCTCGGGCTGCGCACGGACGTCTCCGACCAGGACTCCGTCGACGAGTCCGTGGCCCGGGTCGAGGCGGAGCTCCCGCCGATCGTGGCGCTCGTCAACCTCGCGGGCATCAGCTCGCCCACGGAGTTCATGCAGGAGACCCGCGAGGCCTGGGACCGGGTCTTCGCCATCAACATGACCGGCACGTTCATGGTGACCCAGCGCGTGCTGGCCGGGATGATCGAGCGCCGGCTCGGCCGCGTGGTCAGCGTCTCCTCGATCTCCGCCCAGCGCGGCGGCGGCACCTACTCCAAGGTGGCCTACAGCGCGTCCAAGGCCGCCATCATCGGCTTCACCCGCGCCGTGGCACGCGAGATGGGCGAGCACGGCATCACCGTGAACTGCATCGCCCCCGGTCCCGTGGACACCGACATCATGGGCGGCACGCTGAGCGAGGAGCGCAAGTCGGACATGTCCAAGGACATCCTCGTGGGCCGCGTGGGCACCGTGCGGGACATGGCCGCCCTGCTCGCCTTCCTTGTCGGAGAGGACGCCGGATTCATCACGGCAGCGACATATGACATCAACGGAGGGCTGCAGATCTCCTAGTCGCATCGTATTTCCCGGTCGTCGCGGCCGTGCCGGGCCCGCCCTCGGCGCTGCCGGGACGGGCCCGGCACGGGCTCACCAGCGGGGGTGGACGTCCGCGCGGAAGTAGGCGTCGTAGATCCTGCGGACGCCGGCGTCGAGCTCCCGGCCCAGGTCCCCGGTGTCCGCCGCCGAGGCGTTGCCGCGGACCTGCTCCACGCTGCGGGCCCCGGGGATCACGGTGCTGACGCCGTCCTGGGCGATGATCCACGCGAGCGCTGCCTGCGCGGTGGTCACGCCGTCCGGGAGCAGCCCGGCGAACTCGCGGACGGCCTCGAGGCCGCGCTGGAAGTCCACCCCGGAGAACGTCTCCCCGACGTCGAAGGCGTCACCGCCGCGGTTGTAGTTGCGGTGGTCGTCCTCCGCGAACCGGGTGTCCGCGGTGTACTTCCCGGACAGCAGCCCCGAGGCCAGCGGCACCCGGGCGATGATGCCCACCCCGGCCTCCTTCGCCGCCGGCAGCACGGCGTCCAGCGGCTTGAGCCGGAAGGCGTTGAGGATGATCTGGACGGTGGCGGTGCTGCCGCGGGCGATGGCCGCGAGCGCCTCGTCGGTGCGCTCCACGCTGACGCCGTAGTGGCGCACGGCGCCCTCCTCGACGAGCGTGTCCAGGGCGTCGTAGACCTCCTGGTCGCTGTAGACGGGGGTGGGCGGGCAGTGCAGCTGGACGAGGTCGAGGGTGTCGGTGCCCAGGTTCCGGCGCGAGCGGTCCACCCACTGCCGGAAGTTCGCGAGCGTGTAGTTCTCCGGGACCTGGTCGGCGCGGCGGCCCATCTTCGTGGCCACCGTGATGTCCAGCTCGGGGCGGTCGCGCAGGAACGCGCCGATGGTCTGCTCGCTGCGGCCGTCGCCGTAGACGTCGGCGGTGTCGAAGAACGTCACCCCCGACTCCACCGCGGCCTCGAGCACGGCGGTGGCCTCGGCGGGGTCGACCTCGCCCCAGTCCGCGCCCAGCTGCCACGTGCCCAGCCCCACGGTGGAGATCTTCCGTCCGGTCCTGCCCAGTGTGCGTTGTTCCATGCGTCGAATCCCGTTCCGCGATCGGTGGAGGGTCACCCGGGGGCCCCGGGGACGGCGGCCCGTGGATCCGGGAGCACCGGGGACCACCATGCGGGGTGACGTGTCCACCGCGCAAGCACCGGGAGACCCGCGGAGCCCCCGGGCGGTCCCCGCGCTGGGTCCGCCCGGTGCCGTGCAGTACCGTTCTGGCCATGACCGTCGAGGGTGGTGCGCATTCCGCACGGCCTCCGCGTGCCCCGAACATCCGGGACGTGGCCCGCGCGGCCGGTGTCTCCCACCAGACCGTCTCCCGGGTGATCAACGGGCACCCCGCGCTGCGCGACTCGACCCGCCAGCGGGTCCTGCAGGCGATGGAGGAGCTGCGCTTCCGGCCCAACCGCGCGGCCCGGGCCCTGGTCACGAGCGAGTCCCGGACCATCGGCGCCCTCGTCTCCTCGGGCGCCGAGTACGGTCCGTCGGCCAGCCTCCGGGCGGTCGAGACGGCCGCCGACGAGGCGGGCTACGTGGTGGACACCGCCCACATCGACCACGCGGACCGCGCCTCCATCGAGTCCGCCCTGGACCGGATGGTCGCCCACGCGGTGGAGGGGCTGGTGATCCTCGCGCCGCAGTCGCGCACGCTGGAGGTGATCGAGCAGCTGTCCATCCGGATCCCGTTCGTCACCGTGCACTCCCTGCACAGCGAGGACCACCGGATGTCGGTGGACCAGCTGGCGGGCGCCCGGCTGGCCACCCGGCACCTGCTGGAGCTGGGGCACCGCCACGTGGTCCACGTCCCGGGCCCCGAGGGCTGGGTCGAGACGGATGCCCGCCGCCAGGGCTACCGGGAGGAGGTGGCCGCCTGGGGGCTCGAGCCCGTGGTGGTCCCCGCCGGCGCGTGGACGGCGGACTCCGGCTACCGCGCCGGACTCGGGATGCGGGGTAGCAGCCGGTTCAGCGCGGTCTTCTCCGGCAACGACCACATCGCGCTCGGCCTCGTCCACGCCTTCGTCGAGGCCGGCCTGCAGGTGCCCGGGGACGTCAGCGTGGTCGGCTTCGACGACGTGCCGGAGGCCGCGCACTTCCTGCCGCCGCTGACCACGGTCCGCCAGGACTTCCCCGAGCTGGGCCGCCGGTGCATGGCCGTGCTGCTCGCCGAGCTGCGGGGGGAGCAGCCGGTCCGGCCGGGAGACGTGGAGCCCGTGCTCGTGGTGCGCGGCTCCACGGCCGCGCCCGCCACGTCCGGCGTCCGGTAGCCCTCCTTCCCGGCCGTTACCAAACCGTTATCAAGTGATGTGGGACACATGGTCCGGCGCTGCGGTACGTTGGCCCGAACATCAAATGTGACCGTTCACATTCCGGTGGGGACGCGGCTGCCGGTCCTCTCCCCGGAGGGTGCGGCCCGAACGACAACGAGGTCCTCCGTGCGCCAGCCCAGCCCAGATCCCACGTACGTCATCGGCGTCGACTACGGCACCCTGTCGGGGCGGGCCGTCGTCGTGCGGGTGCACGACGGCGCCGAGCTGGGCTCCGCGGTGCACGAGTACCGGCACGGCGTGATGGACACCGTGCTCGCCGCCACGGGGGAGGCCCTCCCGCCCGAGTGGGCGCTGCAGGTCCCCGCGGACTACGTGGACGTCCTGCGGCACGCGGTGCCCGCCGCCGTCCGCGCCGCCGGGGTGGACCCGCGCGCCGTGGTGGGCGTGGGCACCGACTTCACCGCGTGCACCATGGTCCCGGTCCGGGCCGACGGCACGCCCCTCAACGAGCTGCCCGGGCTCGCGGACCGTCCGCACGCCTACGTGAAGCTCTGGCGCCACCACGCCGCGCAGGGCCAGGCCGACCGCATCAACGAGCTCGCGGCCCGCCGCGGGGAGCGGTGGCTCGCCCGCTACGGCGGCCTCATCTCGAGCGAGTGGGAGTTCGCCAAGGGCCTGCAGCTGCTCGAGGAGGACCCCGAGCTCTACCACCTCATGGACCACTGGGTGGAGGCGGCCGACTGGATCGTGTGGCAGCTGACGGGCCGCTACGTGCGCAACGCCTGTTCCGCCGGGTACAAGGGCATCCTGCAGGACGGCGAGTACCCCGACCCCGAGTTCCTGGCCGCCCTCAACCCCGGGTTCGCCGGGTTCGCCCGCGACAAGGTCGACCACCCGATCGGCGCCCTCGGCACCGCCGCGGGCACCCTCAGCGCGCAGGCCGCGGAGTGGACGGGCCTGCCCGCCGGCATCGCCGTGGCGGTGGGCAACGTCGACGCGCACGTGAGCGCCCCCGCCGCCCGGGCCACCGCGCCGGGGCAGATGGTCGCGATCATGGGCACCTCCACCTGCCACGTCATGAGCTCCGACACCCTGCGCGAGGTCCCCGGGATGTGCGGCGTGGTGGACGGCGGGATCATCGACGGGCTCTACGGCTACGAGGCCGGGCAGTCCGGGGTGGGCGACATCTTCGGCTGGTTCACCGCCCACTTCGTGCCCGGCCGGCTCCAGGAGGAGGCCGCCGGGCGCGGGCTGAGCGTGCACGAGCTGCTCACCGAGCAGGCGAGCCGCGAACCGGTGGGCGCCCACGGGCTCCTGGCCTTGGACTGGCAGTCCGGCAACCGGTCCGTGCTCGTGGACCACGAGCTCTCCGGGCTGCTCGTGGGCCTCACCCTGGCCACCCGTCCCCACGAGGTGTACCGCGCCCTGCTCGAGGCCACCGCCTTCGGCACCCGCACCATCGTCGAGGCGTTCGCCTCCTCCGGGATCCCCGTCACCGAGTTCGTGGCGGCCGGCGGGCTGATCAAGAACTCCTTCCTCATGCAGATCTACGCGGACGTGCTCGGCATGCCGATCTCGGTGATCGGCAGCGACCAGGGCCCGGCCCTGGGCTCCGCCATCCACGCGGCCGTGGCCGCCGGAGCCTACCCGGACGTCCGGGCGGCGGCCGCGGCGATGGGCCGGCTCGAGCGCCACGCCTACACCCCGAACCCCGCGCACACCGAGGCGTACTCCGTGCTCTACCAGGACTACACCGCGCTGCACGACCACTTCGGCCGCGGCGGCAGCGACGTCATGCGCCGGCTCAAGGCGCTCCGGCGCAACGCCCGTTCCACCCAGGAGGTCTCCGCATGAACGCCCTGACGCCCGAGCTCGAGGAGCGCGTCGCCCGGGTGCGGCGCGAGGTCGCGGAGCTGCACGCCGAACTGGTCCGCTACGGGCTGGTGGTCTGGACGGCCGGCAACGTCTCCGGGCGGGTTCCCGGCACGGACCTCTTCGTGATCAAGCCCAGCGGCGTGAGCTACGACGACCTCGCCCCGGAGAACCAGATCCTGTGCGACCTGGACGGCCGCCCGGTCCCCGGCACCCCGGGCGCGGAGCGCTCGCCGTCCAGCGACACCGCGGCCCACGCCTACGTCTACCGGCACCTGCCGGAGGTCGGGGGAGTGGTCCACACCCACTCGCCCTACGCCACCGCGTGGGCGGCCCGCGGCGAGGCCATCCCCTGCGTCCTCACGGCCATGGCGGACGAGTTCGGCGGGGAGGTCCCCGTCGGCCCCTTCGCGATCATCGGCGACGACTCGATCGGGCGCGGCATCGTGGAGACCCTCGCCGGCCACCGCTCCCGGGCGGTCCTGATGCGCAACCACGGCCCCTTCACCGTCGGCAAGGACGCCCGGGACGCCGTCAAGGCCGCGGCCATGCTCGAGGACGTGGCCCGCACCGTGCACCTCTCCCGCCAGCTGGGCGAGCCGCTGCCCATCGAGCCGGCGCACGTCGACTCCCTGTTCGACCGCTACCAGAACGTCTACGGCCAGCAGCCCGCGGCCGTCCCCACCACCCCAGGAGCGCACGCCCGTGAATCCTCTGCCCACCGCCCTTGACCACTACGAGGTCTGGTTCCTCACCGGCAGCCAGGACCTCTACGGCGAGGACACGCTGCGCCAGGTGGCCGAGCAGTCCCGTGAGATCGTCCGGCTGCTCGGCGCGGCCGGGCTGCCGGTCGAGGTGGTCTGGAAGCCCACGCTGAAGGACGCGGAGTCGATCCGCCGCACCGCCCTCGAGCTCAACGCCGCCGACGGCGTGATCGGCGCCATCGCCTGGATGCACACCTTCAGCCCGGCCAAGATGTGGATCACCGGCCTGGACGCGCTGCGCAAGCCGCTGCTGCACCTGCACACCCAGATCAACGTGGCCCTGCCGTGGGACGAGATCGACTTCGACTTCATGAACCTCAACCAGGCCGCGCACGGCGACCGCGAGTTCGGCTACATCCAGACCCGGCTCGACGTCCCGCGCAAGACCGTGGTGGGCCACGTCTCCACCTCCGGGGTCACCGAGCAGATCGCCTCCTGGCAGCGGGCGTGCGCCGGCCGCGCGGCGGTGCAGGGCCTGAAGGTGGCCCGGTTCGGCGACAACATGCGCAACGTGGCCGTGACCGAGGGCGACAAGACCGAGGCCGAGCTGCAGTTCGGGGTGTCCGTGAACACCTGGGGCGTCAACGACCTCGTGGCCGTGGTCGACGCCCAGTCCGAGGACCGCGTGGACGAGCTGGTCGCCGAGTACGAGGAGCTCTACGACGTGGCCCCCGAGCTGCGCCGCGGCGGCGAGCGCCACGAGTCCCTGCGGTACGGGGCCCGGCAGGAGCTCGGGATGCTGCAGTTCCTCGAGGAGGGGGGCTTCGGCGCCTTCACCACGAACTTCGAGGACCTCGGCGGTCTGCGCCAGCTGCCGGGCCTGGCCGTGCAGCGGCTCATGGCCCGCGGTTACGGCTTCGGTGCGGAGGGGGACTGGAAGACGGCCCTGCTCGTGCGGGCGGCCAAGGTCATGGGCGCCGGCCTGCCCGGGGGCGCGTCCCTGATGGAGGACTACACCTACCACCTGGTGCCCGGCGAGGAGAAGATCCTCGGCGCCCACATGCTGGAGATCTGCCCGACGCTCACCACGGCGCGGCCCTCCCTCGAGGTGCACCCCCTGGGCATCGGCGGGCGGGAGGACCCCGTGCGCCTGGTGTTCGACACCGACGCCGGGCCCGGCGTGGTCGTGGCGATGTCCGACATGCGGGACCGCTTCCGGCTCACCGCCAACACCGTGGACGTGGTGCCCCCGGACGCCCCGCTCCCGAACCTGCCGGTGGCCCGGGCCGTCTGGCAGCCGCACCCCGACCTGGCGACCTCGGCCGCGGCCTGGCTCACCGCCGGGGCCGCCCACCACACCGTCCTCAGCACCGCGGTGGGCGCCGACGTGATCCGGGACTTCGCCGACATGACCCGGACCGAGCTGCTCCTCATCGACGGAGCCACGACCCTGCGGGAGTTCCAGCGGGAGGTGCGGTGGAACGCGGCGTACCACCGGCTCGCCCAAAAGCTCTGACCACGACGCCCGACGGCCGGCACGACCGCTCACTGCCGGCACGACCTCGCCCCACCACGACAGCCACGACCACGACAGCCACGAACACCACGACCACCGGGCAGTGCGGCCCGGACCGACGAAAGGCACGACCATGACCCCGAAGATCGACCTGAAGAAGACCCTCACCGGGGTGACCGCCCTGACCCTCGCGCTGGGCCTCACGGCCTGCGGCGGCAGCCGCGGCGCCGGCGCGGAGGAGGGCTCCAACGAGGGCGCCCGGATCGGCGTGGCGATGCCCACGCAGCAGTCCGAGCGCTGGATCGCCGACGGCGAGAACGTCAAGGCCCAGCTCGAGGAGCTCGGCTACGAGGTGGACCTCCAGTACGCCAACGACGACATCCCCACCCAGATCTCCCAGATCGAGAACATGATCAACGGCGGGGCCAAGGCCTTGGTGATCGCCTCGATCGACGGCACCACGCTGACCAGCGTGCTCGACACGGCCGAGACCCAGGAGATCCCCGTGATCGCCTACGACCGCCTCATCAACGAGTCGGACACCGTGGACTACTACACGACCTTCGACAACTACGAGGTGGGCGTCCAGCAGGGCACGTCGCTGCTCACCGGCCTCGGCGTCCTGGACGAGAACGGCGAGCCCACCGGCGAGAAGGGCCCCTTCAACGTGGAGCTCTTCGCCGGCAGCCCCGACGACAACAACGCGACCTTCTTCTGGGACGGCGCGATGGACACCCTCAAGCCGTACCTGGACGACGGCACGCTCAACGTCCCCAGCGGCCAGACCGACTTCGAGCAGGCAGCCATCCTGCGCTGGCTGCCGGACACCGCCCAGGACCGGATGGAGGACCTCATCACGGTGGGCGGCGGCGACCAGCTCGACGGTGTGCTCTCCCCCTACGACGGCCTCTCGATCGGCATCATCTCCGCGCTGCGCTCCGGCGGCTACTCCCAGGACGAGCTGCCCGTGGTGACCGGCCAGGACGCCGAGATCGGATCCGTGAAGTCCATCGTCAACGACGAGCAGTACTCCACGATCTTCAAGGACGTCCGCGAGCTCGGCGAGCGCGCGGTGCTCATGGTGGACTCCCTGATGAAGGGCGAGGAGCCCGAGGTCAACGACGAGGAGACCTACGACAACGGCGTGAAGGTGGTCCCCGCCTACCTGCTCGAGTCGCAGATCGTCACGAAGGACAACTACCAGGAGGCCCTCGTGGACAGCGGCTACTACGAGGCGTCCGAGATCGAGTGATCGCGACCGGCCGGGCGGTCCGAGGCCGCCGGGCCGGCCCGTCCC
>NZ_JBHVDI010000118.1:0-12297 GCF_042802875.1 Kocuria sp. NPDC057446
GGCCCGCCGCGGGGCGGGCCGCCTCCGCCGGGGCTCAGCCCGCGGTGCAGAAGCTCGCCAGCAGCGCGGGGTCCGCGCCGGCGGGGCAGGGCTCGAAGGTGAAGATGACGAGGGTGCCGAGCAGGATCACGAAGGCGGACGTGGTGAAGAGGAAGACCTTCAGCCAGAACCGGGTCCGGTCCCGCTCCGCGTAGTCGTCGATGATCACGCGCAGGCCGTTGGTCCCGTGCAGCATCGCGAGCCACAGCAGGAGCATGTCGAAGACCTGCCAGAACGGGCTGGCCCACTTGCCGGCCACGAACGCGAAGTCCACGGCGTTCACGCCGCCCTCCGGGGCGATGAGGCTGGACCACACGTGGACGAAGACGAGCACGACCAGGACCACGCCGGACATGCGCATGAACAGCCACGCGTACATCTCGAAGTTGTTGCGGCGGGAGGAGGAGCGGTTGTACTTGATGCCGTTGACCTCGAGGTCCTTGCTCCGGGGGACCGAGATGCTTGCCTTGAGCGGTGTGCTCATTGTGATTAACCCCCGAAGACGTGGGACAGGTGACGGATGAGGAACGGGATCATGACGACGACCCACAGGCCGAGCACGCCCCAGAGCATCTGCTTCTGGTACTTGGTGCCGCTGGACCAGAAGTCGACCATGATGATGCGCAGGCCGTTGAACGCGTGGTACACGATGGCGGCCACGAGGCCGGCCTCGCCCAGGCCCATGACCGGGTTCTTGTAGGTCTCCATGACCGCGTTGTAGGCCTCGGGCGAGACCCGCACGAGCGCGGTGTCCAGGACGTGGACCAGAAGAAAGAAGAAGATGGCCACGCCGGTGATGCGGTGGGCCACCCAGGACCACTGGCCATGAGCCTGGCCGCGGTACAGGGTGCCCTTGGATGTCTTCGCCACTGAAAAACCTCCCTGAGTCGCTCGCCGTCGTGCGCTCTAGAAATATCCGGGAATTCGCACTGCGCACGACGTGAGCGGAGCCCTCCGGCTCTGTGTCGGATGATGCGCGAGTTCCCTCCCACGATACCAGCACGGGCGGTGTTTACTGACAGCCTGTCCCGCGCGGGCGCACGGTTTCCGCCGCAGGCGGACGTCGCTTTCCGGGCGTTCCCGGGCGACGTCGTATGGTGTTGTCCGTGACCTCCCCACTCGCGCACTTCCACCCCTTCATCCCTGCCGGAGGGGTCGGCTCCCGGCTGTGGCCCCTCTCCCGGGCCGACGCCCCCAAGTTCCTGCTCGACCTGACCGGCTCCGGCTCGTCCCTGCTGCGCGCCACGTACGACCGCCTCGCGGGCCTGGGCGACGGGCCGGTGATGGTCGTCACCGGGCGCACGCACGCGGCCGCGGTCTGCCGGCAGCTGCCCGAGCTCTCCGGCGCCGACCTCGTGCTCGAGCCGTCCCCGAAGGACTCGGCGGCGGCCATCGGCCTGGCCTGCATGCTCGTCCGGCGCCGGGACCCCGAGGCGATCGTCGGCTCCTTCGCCGCCGACCACGTGATCGAGCCCGCCGACGCGTTCCAGGACGTCGTCCGGGAGGCCGTGGCCGCGGCCGCGTCGGGGCGGATCGTGACGATCGGCATCCCGCCGAGCTCCCCGGCCACCGGCTTCGGCTACATCCGGGCCGGCGCCGAGCTCGGGCTGCCGGACGCGCCGCACGCCCTGCAGGTCGAGGAGTTCGTGGAGAAGCCCGACGAGGACACCGCCCGGCACTACGTGGCGAGCGGGAACTACACCTGGAACGCGGGAATGTTCGTGGCCCCCGCCTCCCTGCTCCTGCGCCACCTCGCCGCGAGCCAGCCGGAGCTGCACGCGGGGCTCGCCGAGATCGCCGACGCCTGGGGCACCCCCGCCCAGGACGAGGTGGTGGACCGGGTGTGGCCCGGGCTGCCGAAGATCGCGATCGACTACGCCGTGGCCGAGCCCGCGGCGGCCGCCGGGGACGTGGCCATGGTCCCGGCGAGCTTCACCTGGGACGACGTCGGGGACTTCGCCGCGATCCGGCGGCTCAACCACGTCGACCCCGAGACCGACCCCGACGTCACGGTCCTCGGCGACAACAGCCGGGTGCTCTCGGACAGCTCCAGCGGCATCGTCGTCTCGGACACGGGCCGGATGATCGCGCTGATCGGGGTCGAGGACATCGTCGTCGTCGACACCCCGGACGCGCTGCTGGTGACCACCCGCGAGCACGCCCAGCGCGTCAAGGACGCGGTGGCCTCCCTCAAGCAGAGCGGCAACACGGACGTCCTGTGAGCGTCCGGGGCCGCGCGGCCCCGGGAGTAGTCTGGACAGATGCCTGACGCGCCATCCTCCGCCGCGGCCCTGGAGGCCGGCCTCCCGCCCGCCATCGGCCCCCTGCTCAAGCGCTACCTGCCCGACCTGATCGCCTTCCGGCGGGACCTCCACCGCCACCCGGAGCTGTCCTACCAGGAGTTCCGCACCACGGACCGGATCGTGGGTGCCCTGGAGGGCATGGGCCTGGCCCCGGTGCGGCTCTCGGACACCGGCTGCTACGTGGACATCGGGCACGGGCCGATCGCCGTGGGGCTGCGGGCGGACATCGACGCGCTGCCCATCCAGGAGGGCACCGGCCTCGAGTACTCGTCGGTCAACGACGGCGTGGCGCACTCCTGCGGGCACGACATCCACGCCACGGTCATGGTGGGCGTGGCCAAGGTGCTCGCGGACCTGCACCGCACCGCCCACATCGCCGGGACCGTGCGGATCGTCTTCCAGCCCGCCGAGGAGCAGCTGCCCGGCGGCGCCCTCACCGTGCTGCGCCAGGGCGTCCTCGAGGGCGTGCCCCGGATGTTCGCCCTGCACTGCGAGCCCAAGGTCGACGTCGGCCAGGTGGGCACCCGGATCGGGGCGATCACGTCCGCCTCGGACACCGTGCGCATCGAGTTCACCGGCCGCGGCGGGCACACCTCCCGCCCCCACCTCACCCAGGACCTCGTCTACGCGATGGCCCAGATCGCCGTCAACGTCCCGGCGGTGCTGTCCCGGCGGATCGACGTCCGCTCCGGGGTGGCCGTGGTGTGGGGGCAGATGCACGCCGGGGTGGCGCCCAACGCCATCCCGGCCACGGGGTTCATGTCCGGGACCATGCGCTGCCTCGACGCCGACGCCTGGCACCGGGCGGGCACGCTGCTCGACGAGGTCGTGCACCAGGTCGCGGCGCCCTACGGGGTGGACGTGGAGCTGGAGCACATCCGCGGCGTCCCGCCGGTGGTCAACGGGGAGGCCGAGACCACGCTGATCGAGAACGCCGCCCGCGCCGAGCTCGGCGAGGACGCGGTGGTGCTGGTGCACCAGTCGATGGGCGGGGAGGACTTCGCGTGGTTCCTCCAGGAGGTCCCCGGGGCGATGATGCGCCTGGGCACCCGCACCCGGGGCGGGCACACCTACGACCTGCACCAGTCCGACTACGTGGCGGACGAGGCCGCGATCGGCTGCGGCATCCAGGTCATGGCGAACACGGCCCTGCGCGCCATCCGGCTGCACTCCCGGGAGACCCGCCCGGACGTCACCACGAATTAACCGCGGCCTCCGGCCCGCCGCGACTACCCGTGGGTAGAGTGGCACCACGTCGCGCTCCCGCGCCACCGGGCCCACCGCCCGGCCGCGCCCGTCTCCTGGAGGAACCATGACCTTCTCGCCCCTGACGTCCCGAGGAACCCGCCCGCTCTCCGCCGCCGCGCTGCTCGGCGTCTCCGCCCTGGTGCTCGCCGGCTGCGGCGCGGCCCCCGAGGAGGGCGGGGAGGCGCAGGAGCAGGCCACCGACTTCACCGGCTGCATCGTCTCCGACTCCGGCGGGTTCCAGGACCGCTCCTTCAACCAGAACTCCTACGAGGGCCTCCAGGCCGTCGAGGAGTCCATGGGCATCGAGGTCAACCAGGCGGAGTCCCAGGCCGAGACCGACTTCGAGCCCAACCTGACGTCCATGGTCCAGTCCGGGTGCGACCTGACGCTGTCCGTGGGCTTCCTCCTCGCCGACGCCACCCGGGCGGTGGCCGAGGCCAACCCCGACGCGAACTTCGCGATCGTCGACGACGCCTCGATCGAGCTCGACAACGTCAAGCCGCTCGTCTACAACACCGCCGAGGCCGCGTTCCTCGCCGGCTACGTCGCGGCGGGCAGCACCGAGAGCGGGACGGTGGCGACCTACGGCGGCATGGACATCCCGACCGTGACGGTGTTCATGGACGGCTTCGCCGACGGCATCGACCACTACAACGAGACCAAGGGCGCGGACGTCCGGCTGCTGGGCTGGGACAAGGACTCCCAGGACGGCACCTTCGTCAACAGCTTCACGGACACCTCCGCCGCGAAGACCACCACGCAGAACTTCATCAACGAGGGAGCGGACATCGTCCTGCCCGTCGCCGGGCAGGCGGCCCTCGGCACCCTCGACGCCGTGGTCGAGGCCAACGGCGGCGGCGGCGACGAGGTCCGCTTCGTGTGGGTCGACGCCGACGGCTACGAGACCCTCGACCAGGGCCAGGAGTACCAGCTCACCTCCGTGCTCAAGCAGATGAGCACCTCCGTCGAGGACGTCGTCGCAGCGGCCGCCGGGGGCGAGTTCGACAACGAGCCCTACGTCGGCACCCTCGACAACGACGGCGTGGGCATCGCCCCCTTCCACGACCAGGAGGACGCCGTGGGCGAGGAGCTCGCCGCCGAGGTCGAGCAGCTGCGCCAGGACATCATCGACGGCACGGTCACCGTCGAGTCCGAGAACTCGCCGCAGGCCTGATCCCGGACGAGACCGACCACCGCACCCACCGCCGCCGGCGGAGGCCCCGGGCCGCACCCGGCGGCGGTGGCGTGCCCGCCCGGGGCCGTCGGACGGCCCAGGAGGAGGACCACCCACCATGAAGCTGGAACTGCAGTCCATCACCAAGCGGTTCGGCTCCTTCGCGGCCAACGAGGACGTCGACCTCGTCGTGGAGCCCGGGCAGATCCACTGCCTCCTCGGCGAGAACGGGGCCGGCAAGTCCACCCTCATGAACGTCCTCTACGGCCTGTACCGGCCCACGGAGGGGAGCATCCTCGTGGACGGCTCCGAGGTGTCCTTCCGCGGCCCGGGGGACGCCATGGCCGCCGGGATCGGCATGGTGCACCAGCACTTCATGCTGGTGCCGGTGTTCACCGTCGCGGAGAACGTGGCCCTCGGCGCGGAGAGCACCCGCGGCGCCACCCTGGACCTCGAGAGCACCCGACGCCGGATCCGGGAGATCTCCGAGCGCTACGGCTTCCACGTGGACCCGGACGCCGTGGTCGAGGACCTGCCGGTGGGCGTGCAGCAGCGCGTCGAGATCATCAAGGCGCTCGTGCGCGAGGCGCAGGTGCTCATCCTCGACGAGCCCACCGCCGTGCTGACGCCGCGGGAGACCGACGAGCTGCTCGAGATCATGCGCCAGCTGCGCTCCTCCGGGAAGTCGATCCTCTTCATCTCCCACAAGCTGCGGGAGGTCAAGGCGATCTCGGACGTCATCACGGTGATCCGCCGCGGCCGGGTGGTGGGGCAGACCTCCCCGGAGGCCTCGACCGCCGAGCTCGCGGCCCTCATGGTGGGCCGCGACGTGTCGCTGACGGTCGCCAAGGACGACGCCGAACCGGGGGAGCACGCCCTCGTGGTCTCCGGGCTCACCGTGGTCGCCGACAACGGCGTCAAGCTGCTCGACGACGTCGCATTCCACGTGGCCCGCGGCGAGATCCTCGCGGTGGCCGGCGTGCAGGGCAACGGCCAGACGGAGCTGGCGGAGGCGATCCTCGGTCTGCGGGAGCGGGCCACCGGGTCGATCCGGCTGGGCGGCACGGAGCTGCTCGGGAGGTCGGTGCGCCAGGTCCTCGACGCGGGCGTGGGCTTCGTCCCGGAGGACCGCACCACGGACGGGCTCGTGGGTCCGTTCACCGTGGCCGAGAACCTCGTGCTGGACCTCTACGGCGACGACCGCTTCTCCCGCGGCCCCTCCCTGCGCCTGGGGGAGGTCCAGGCCAACGCCCGCCGGGCCGTCGAGCAGTTCGACGTCCGCACCCCCTCCGTGGACGCCCCCGTGCAGACCCTGTCCGGCGGCAACCAGCAGAAGGTCGTCATCGCCCGGGAGCTCTCCCGGCCCCTCGAGCTGTTCCTCGCCGCGCAGCCCACCCGCGGCGTGGACGTCGGCTCGATCGAGTTCATCCACGAGCAGATCGTCGCGGAGCGGGACAAGGGGGTGCCCGTCCTCATCGTCTCCACCGAGCTCGACGAGGTGTACGCGCTGGCCGACCGGATCGCCGTGTTCTTCCACGGCCGGATCATGGGGATCGTGGGCCCCGACACCCCGCGCGACGTGCTGGGGCAGATGATGGCCGGGGCCACCGCGGAGGAGCTCCGGGCCGCCGGGGCCTGGCCCGCGGCCGGCCGGCCGACCGGCTCCGCCCCGGCCGCGTCCCCGCAGACCGACGCCCCGCCCGCCGCCGGGCCGCAGACGAAGGAGCAGGCATGAGCGCCACCGGAGCGGCCCCCGCGGTCGCCGACCAGCAGAAGGCGCCGCCGCCCACGGACGTCGCCCCCGGGCGCCCCCGGCGGGACTGGACGGGCTCCGCGGTGCAGTCCGTGCTCGCGATCGTCGCCGCCCTCGTCCTGGGCGGACTGCTCATCGCCCTGACCGACGACCGGGTCGCCGACTCCGCGGGCTACTTCTTCGCCCGCCCCGGGGACACCCTCGCGGCCATGTGGGCCGCCGCGTCCTCCGCCTACGAGGCGATGTTCTACGGCGCGGTCTACAACCCGAACGGCGGCACCCTCGCCCAGCGGGTCTATCCGCTCGCGGAGACCCTCACCGTGGCCACGCCGCTGGTGCTCGCCGGGCTCGGCGTGGCCGTCGCCTTCCAGGCCGGGCTGTTCAACATCGGGGCCCAGGGGCAGCTGCTGATCGGCGCCGCGCTCGCCGCGTGGGTCGGCTTCGCCTGGCAGCTGCCGGTGGGCGTGCACCTGCTCGCCGTGATCGTCGCCGGCGCCGTCGGCGGCGCGCTGTGGGGCGCGATCGTCGGCGTGCTCAAGGCCCGCACGGGCGCCCACGAGGTGATCCTGACGATCATGCTCAACTACATCGCGCTCAACCTGGTCGCCTGGCTGCTCACCCGCCCGGCGTTCCTGCGCCCGGGCTCCTCCAACCCCGTGAGCCCGCAGGTCGCCGAGACCGCGATGTTCCCCAAGCTGCTGGGCGAGCAGTTCCGGCTGCACTGGGGGTTCGTGCTCGCGGTCCTCGCCACGGTGTTCGTCGCGTGGCTGCTCAAGCGCTCCACGATCGGTTTCGAGCTGCGGGCCGTGGGCGCCAACCCGCGCGCGGCCCGGACCGCGGGCATCTCGGTCACGCGCGGCTTCGTCGTCGTCATGGTGCTGGCGGGCGCGCTCGCCGGCCTCGCGGGCGTGGCCCAGATCTCCGGCACCGAGCGCGCGCTGACCGCGGGCGTCGCCGCGTCCTTCGGCTTCGACGCGATCACGGTGGCCCTGCTGGGCCGGTCGAAGCCGTGGGGCACGTTCTTCGCGGGGCTGCTCTACGGCGGGTTCCGCGCGGGGGGCGTGACCATGCAGTCGATGACCGGCACGAACATCGACATCGTCCTGGTCGTCCAGTCCCTGATCGTGCTGTTCATCGCCCTGCCGCCGCTCGTGCGGACCGGGCAGGACCGGGTCCGCCGGCGCGGGCGCGGCGCCACGACCGCCGCCGCCGTCCCCACCGACACCGTCCCCAACGACACCGGCGGCACCGACACCGGCACCACGACCGCCGCCGGCGACACCGCCACCGCCACCGAGGGAGGCCGGGCATGAGCTCGCAGGATCCGGAACCGCGCTCCGAGCAGGCGCCCTGGGCGTCGGCGGCACCGGCCGACCGCGCGTCCGGCAGCGCGTCCGACCGTGCGTCCGCGGGCACCGCCGCGGCGACCCTGCCGCCGCCGGCCGAGGCCGAGCTGTCCACCACCGCGGCCAACGAGGTCGTGGGCGTCACGAGCTGGCGCACCCCGGTGGTCCTCGCGCTGCTGAGCCTCGTGGCCCTCCTGCTGTTCGGGCTCAACGCCCCGGACAACACGGTCAGCTTCCGCGTCTCGGAGGCCGGGGACCTCTTCCGGGTGCCGGACCTCGTGGTGCACGGCGTGCTGTGGGGCTGGCTCACCGCCGCGGTGCTCGCCGGGCTGACCGTCCTCGCGCTGCTGCGCGCCCGCGCCCGGGCACGGCTGCCCCGGTGGGCGGTGCTCGTGTTCGGCTTCTTCTTCGTCAGCGGCTTCCTCGTGTGGGTCGTGGGCAGCGCGCGCAGCCCGGACGTGTCCCTGTCCGGGCTGCTGGCCGGGTCCGTGGCCCTGGCCATCCCGCTGATCTTCGGCTCGCTGGGCGGTCTGCTGTGCGAGCGCTCCGGAGTGATCAACATCGCGATCGAGGGCCAGCTGCTGTTCGGCGCGTTCTCCGCCGCGGTGGCCGGCTCCCTCTCCGGCAGCGCCTGGGTGGGTCTGCTCGCCGCCGTGCTGGGGGCCGGGCTGGTCTCCCTCGTGCTGGCGGTCTTCTCGATCACCTACCGGGTCAACCAGGTGATCGTGGGCGTGGTGCTCAACGTGCTCGTGTCCGGGCTCACCGGCTTCCTGTTCGCCACGGTGCTGGAGTCGTCCCCGGGCGTGTTCAACTCCCCGCCCCGGCTGCCGCGCTTCGCCGTGCCCGTGCTCTCGGAGATCCCGCTGATCGGGCCGATCGTCTTCGACCAGTCCGTGATCGGCTACCTGATGTACGCCGCGGTGGCGGTCGTGTGGTTCGCGCTGTACCGGACGCGCTGGGGTCTGCGCACCCGGGCCGTGGGGGAGCACCCCAAGGCGGCCGACACCCTCGGCGTGAAGGTCAACGCCCTGCGCTTCCGCAACGTGCTGCTGGGCGGGATGGTCGCCGGACTCGGCGGGGCCTTCTACACCCTGGTCTCCGTCTCCGCGTTCACCCGCGACATGACCTCCGGCGCGGGCTACATCGCCCTGGCCGCCCTGATCTTCGGCCGGTGGAACCCGGTGGGGGCGCTGCTCGCGTCCCTGCTGTTCGGCTTCGCGTCCAACCTGCAGTCGATCCTGTCCTTCCTGGGCACGCCCGTGCCCAGCCAGTTCCTGGCCATGCTCCCGTACGTGGTCACCATCCTCGCCGTGGCCGGGCTCGTGGGCGTCTCCCGCGGCCCCGCGGCCATCGGCCGGCCCTACACCAAGGAGTGAGCCACCCGTGAACGAGGACCTGCACCCCGGCAACGACTCCGGCAACGACTCCGGCAACGACTCCGGCGGCGATCCCGGCGGCGGGGCGAGCCCCGGCGAGGAGACCCGGGTCGACTGGGACCGGCTGCGGGAGGCGGCCGTGGCGGCCCTCGAGCACGCCTACGTCCCGTACTCGCGCTTCCCGGTGGGCGCGGCCGCCCTCACCGAGGACGGCCGGGTGGTCTCCGGGTGCAACGTGGAGAACGCCTCCTACGGGCTGACCCTGTGCGCCGAGTGCAGCCTGGTCTCCGCGCTGCACATGTCCGGCGGCGGTCGCCTCGTCGCGTTCGTGTGCGTCGACGGGCACGGCGACGTCCTCATGCCCTGCGGGCGGTGCCGCCAGCTGCTGCACGAGCACCGCGCCCCCGGGCTGCGGCTGCTCACCGTCTCCGGGGTGCGCGGCATGGCCGAGGTGCTGCCCGACGCCTTCGGCCCCGAGAACCTCTGACCTCTCGAAAGGACCCCCTCATGACCGAACAGTTCGACGCCGTCGACGTCATCCGGACCAAGCGCGACGGCGGTGCGCTGTCGCCCGGGCAGATCGCGTGGGTCCTGGACGCCTACACCCGCGGGATCGTGGCCGAGGAGCAGATGAGCTCCCTGGCCATGGCGATCTTCCTGCGCGGCATGGACCGCGACGAGATCGCCTCCTGGACGAAGGCGATGATCGCCTCCGGCGAGCGGATGGACTTCTCCGCGCTCGTGCGCTCCGGGGCGCGCTCGGCCACCGCCGACAAGCACTCGACCGGCGGGGTGGGGGACAAGATCACCCTGCCGCTGGCGCCCCTCGTGGCGGTCTACGGCGTGGCCGTCCCCCAGCTGTCCGGGCGCGGCCTCGGCCACACCGGCGGCACCCTGGACAAGCTCGAGTCGATCCCCGGGTGGCGGGCCGCCCTCTCCACCGAGGAGATGCTCGCCCAGCTGCGGGACGTGGGCGCGGTGATCTGCGCGGCCGGGTCCGGGCTGGCGCCCGCGGACAAGAAGCTCTACGCGCTGCGGGACGTCACCGGCACGGTCGAGTCGATCCCGCTCATCGCCTCCTCCATCATGTCCAAGAAGATCGCCGAGGGCACCCAGTCCCTCGTGCTCGACGTCAAGGTGGGCTCCGGGGCGTTCATGAAGGACCTGGCGTCCGCCCGTGAGCTCGCCCGCACGATGGTCGAGCTCGGCACCGACGCCGGGGTCACGACCACCGCCCTGCTCACCGACATGTCCACGCCGCTCGGTCTGGCGGTCGGCAACGCCGTGGAGGTCCAGGAGTCCGTCGACGTGCTCGCCGGCGGAGGCCCGGCCGACGTCGTGGAGCTCACGGTGGCGCTCGCCGCCGAGATGCTCGCCGCGTCCGGGATCCCCGACGCCGACCCGGCGGAGGCGCTGCGGGACGGCCGGGCCATGGACGTGTGGCGGGCCATGGTGACCGCCCAGGGCGGTGACCCGGACGCCCCCCTGCCGCAAGCCCGGGAGTCGGAGACCGTGGTGGCCGAGGCCGACGGCGTGCTCGCCGAGCTCGACGCCCTCCAGGTCGGGGTGGCGTCGTGGCGCCTCGGCGCCGGCCGGGCACGGCGCGAGGACCCGGTCCAGGCCGGCGCCGGGGTGCTGCTCCACGCCAAGCCCGGGGACACCGTCCGGGCCGGGCAGCCCCTGCTGACCCTGCTCACCGACACCCCCGAGCGCTTCGCGCGGGCCCGGCAGGCCCTCGAGGGCGCCGCCGTGATCGTCCCGCAGGCGTCTGCGGCCCGCGCCGACCGCGCCGTGGTCCTCGAGACCGTGCGCTGAGCCCCGGACGCCGGGCCCCGGGCACGGGGGCCGGCCCGGGGCCCCGCCTATACTGCGGAGAGAACCAGCGCGAAACGAGAACCGAGGGCGTGCGCACACGCTCGGAAGGGTGGGTCCAGTTGGGTCTGCGAGGCATTTTCCGGAAGAACACCGAGGACAGCACACCGCGCGCCGAGTCCGGGGGCCCGGAGCGGCCTGCCGGTCCGGGCGCCGGATCCGAGGGCCGCGGCACCGGCGTCCGGGACACGGGTGCCCCGGACGCCGGGCACCAGGACACCGGTCGCCAGGGCCCCGACGGGCACGGGCCCGAGGAGCACGGCCCGGGGGAGGCCCGGCCCCTGCCCGACCGCGGACCGCTGCCCTACCTCGTGGGCCGGTTGACGGCGCGGGGGGCCGACCGCGCCGTGCTCACGCTCGTCCAGCGCGGCAACACCATGACCCACCAGACCGAGCAGTCCGTGGGGGACGCCGAGCCGTCCCTGGAGTCCGGCACCGTGGACCAGGACTCGCCGCTGTTCGACCCCGTGGCCGACCTCTACAGCGAGGCCATGTCCTCGCCGCGCGGGGCGTGGCAGACCGCCCGCATCGAGGTGGGCCCGGAGCAGGACGGGGTCCGGCCCGTGCTGACGACCTACGGCTTCCCCGACGGCACCGAGGACGTCCGGACCTGGCGGTCGGGCCGGCCCACGCCGGGTGCCGGCCTGCCGGGTGAGGGGCAGGCCGCCGCCGGCGCGCAGACCGCTCCCGGGCGGACCGCCGACGGGACGCCCCCCGCGCAGGAGCGGTCCGACGGTGAGCCCTCCGCGCAGGAGCAGCCCGAGGGCGCGCAGCGCCCCGCGGGGACCGGCGCCGTGGCCGGAGGCGGCCTCGCGGCCGTCGCTGCCGCGGGGACCGGGTCCTCCGCGACCGGTGCCGCCCACGGCCCCGACGGCGCGGCGAGCTCCGAGCCGGCCGCCGAGCCCGCCCGCGGGACGGCGACGGAGCGGACCGCCGAGCCGGCCGAGGGGTCGACCGGCCACCCTACGAGCGGGCCGAGCACCGGGGCGCAGACCGCTCCTGGAGATGCTCCCGCCGTGGAGGCCCCGGCGGCGGACGGCCGGGCGGACGAGGAGCAGCACGACGCCGCCCGCAGCGGCTCGAGCCAGGACGACCCCGGCCGGGGAGGGGTCCACCACGACGTCCCCGACCACGTCGACGCGCCCGAGTGGGACGCGGACGGCGAGCCGGCCGCGCCCACCGGGGC
>NZ_JBHVDI010000119.1:0-12294 GCF_042802875.1 Kocuria sp. NPDC057446
GCCGCTCCGGCCCCCCGGCACCGAGCCTACGTCTCCCCGCCCGGTGACGTCTCCGGCTCCGGCCGGGAGATCAGCGGCCCGCCGGCCGCAGCATGCGGGCGACCGTGAACGCCGCCAGGAGCACCAGGGCCGTCATGACCAGCGCCGTCCAGTGCATGCCCGCGGTGAACGCGGCGACCGCCGCCTCCTGCACGGCGGGCCCCAGCGACCCGGCACCCTCCGCGATCTCCACGGCGCCCCCGAGGGTCTCGTGCGCCGCGGCCGAGGAGCCGGGGTCCAGGGCCGCGGGCAGGTCGAGGTGGCGCTGGTAGAACGCGGTCAGCAGCCCGCCGAGCACAGCGGTGCCCAGCACCGCGCCGACCTCGTAGCCGGTCTCCGAGATCGCCGAGGCGGCCCCGGCCTTGTGCGGTGGTGCGGCCGTGAGGACGAGGTCGTTGGACAGCGTCTCGGCGAGCCCGATGCCGGTGCCGACCAGGCAGAAGGCCACGAGGACCACCACGGCGCCGGCTGCCGCGGAAAGGTCCGCGAGGGTGACCACGAGGAAGCCGGTCGAGGACAGGAGGATCCCCGCCGTGATCACGGTCCGGGGCGTCAGCCACCGCACGGCGCGCACGGCCACGAAGCCGGCGAGCACCGTGAGGACGAGGCCCGGGACCATGGTCAGGCCCGCGGTCATCGGGTCCAGGCCGACCACGAGCTGCAGGTACTGGGTCAGCATGAACAGGAACCCGTAGAGCCCCACGTTGCCGAGCACGTTGACCGTGACGCCGCCGCGGAAGCCCGGGTGCCGGAACAGGGCGAGGTCCAGCATCGGGTGCGCCAGGACGGCCTGGCGCCGGACGAACAGCACACCGGCCAGCACGCCGAAGGCCGCGCTGAGCAGGCCCTGGAAGAGCTCCCCGGAGGCCGTCGCCGCCTTGATCCCGTAGACCACGGGGGTCATGGCGAGCATGGCGAGCAGCACGGACGGGACGTCCACCGGCCCGGGCCGGGGGTCGCGCGACTCCGGCACCAGCAGGGGGCCGAGCACCAGCAGGGGCAGCAGCACCGGCACGGACATGAGGAACACCGAGCCCCACCAGAAGTGGTTGAGCAGGAAGCCTCCGACGATCGGGCCCAGCGCGGCACCACCGCTGAAGCCGCCGGCCCACACCGCGATCGCGATCCGGCGCTGCCCCGGGTCCAGGAAGATGTTGCGCAGCAGGGACAGGGTCGCGGGCATCAGCATCGCGCCGAAGAACCCCATGGCGGCCCGCCCTGCCACGAGCAGCTCGGCGGTGGGCGCGAAGGCCGAGGCCGCGGAGACGGCAGCGAAGCCCGTGCCGCCGATCAGCAGCAGCCGCCGGCGGCCGATCCGATCCCCGAGCGACCCCATGGGGATGAGCAGGCCGGCGAGCACGAGGGGGTAGACGTCCACGATCCACAGCAGCTGCGCCCCGGTGGGGTGCAGCGCCTGGGAGATGGTGGGCAGCGCGAAGCTCAGCGCCGTGTTGTCGACCGACACGAGCAGGACGGGCATCATCAGGACCGCGAGCGCGGCCCATTCGCGCGCGCCGGCCGTGGGGCGGGGCGTCAGCAGAGTGGTCATGGTTCACCTCCGGGGAACGGATCGGGATCGGACAGCCTCAATAACTGTACCGTCTAGACGGTACAGTTATGTGCGAGCTGACACAATGGGCACCACGTCCGACCCAGGGAGGTCTTCCTCACATGCCACGCCCACCCGTGGCCCGGGACAAGCTCCTGGCCGCCTTCGAGCAGATCGTCCTCGACGACGGCGAGCGCGCCGCGACCCTCGACGCCGTCGCCGCCGCCGCCGGCGTGTCCAAGGGGGGTCTGCTCTACCACTTCCCGCACCGTCAGGCCCTCGTGGACGCGACCCTGCAGCGGCTCGAGGAGCTCATGCGCCTGGACCTCGAGGCCATGGCGGCGGCGCCGGACGGGGCCGCGCGCTACTTCCTCGTCACCTCCTTGTTCGAGGACAGCCGGCTGGACCGGGCCCTGATCGTGGCCTCCCGCCTGGTCCAGGCCGGGGACGAGAACGCCAGGGCCGCCCTCAAGCGGCTCGAGGAGGCGTGGTACGAGCTGATCCTCGCCGACGTGGGGGACCCGGTGGTGGCGACCGCGGTGCAGCAGATGGGCGACGGGCTCTACCACAACGCGTCGATCGGGCTGCTGCCCGACGGCAACGCGCAGCGGCACACCATCCTGGAGCACCTCCTGGCCGCGGTGGACCGGCTCAGCCCACGCCCCTGAGCGGCCGGTTCACGCCCGCGCCGCGGCGGCGGCCGTACGCAGCGCGACGAGGATCCGCCGCCGGGTCTCGGCCCGGCGGTGGCCGTTGCGCAGCGACGGGTGCGGCACGCCCAGCACGGGCAGCAGCCGCGGGGGCTCCTCCACGGTGAGCAGGCGCATCATCCCGGTGAGCGCCGGGGCGCCGAAGGTCACGACGACGCGCAGCTCCGGCAGCGCCCCGACCACCTCCCGAAGCGCAGGCTCCGCCTCGACGAGGTCCTCGACCCGGGGCGGCCGGTGCCGGCCGCCCTCGTCCCGCAGTGCCCAGGGGACCACGTTCCAGCGCAGGCAGTCGCCGCGGGCAAGCCCGGACTCCTCCCGCAGCGCCTTGAGGACCCGGGCGGTGGGATCAGGGTTGTCCTCGGAGCTGAAGCCCAGGTCCCCGGCCGCCACGGTGGCCGGCCCGGGCGCCTCCATGAGCACGAGCACGCGAGCGCCGGTGCCGCCGCCGTCGGGATCGACCCACGGCACGAACCGGCCGCCGCCGCGCCAGTCCCGGACCAGGGCGTTGAGCGGGGCCACGTGGGGCTCGTCCACCCGGGCGCGCCTGTCCGCCGGTGAGCTCATGCGCGGGCCGGGCCGTCCGTCGCGCGCAACCCGGCAGGGACGTGCTCGGGCCGGAGGCCGATGCCGATCGCCCGCCCGGTCACGTGGGGCAGGAACGGCAGCGCCCGGACGAGACCCAGCGGCACCGGGGGCCTCGGCCGCGCGCCGGGCCGGGAGGGCACCAGCCGGCGGGCCAGCACGAGCTGGAACAGCTGGGTGGCGCGCGCCGGCCACGCCCGCCGGCGCTGCACCCGCGCGAGGTCCCGCGCCCGCACCCCACCCTCCAGCAGGCGCGGCCCGAGGAGGTTCGCCGCCGCGACCGCGTCCTGGATCGCGAGGTTGATGCCCACGCCGCCGGCCGGGGACATCGCGTGGGCGGCGTCGCCGAGGAACAGCACCCCCGGCCGCCACCAGCGGCGCAGGCGGTCCACGCGCACGCGCAGCAGCTTCACCTGGTCCCAGTCCTGGATCGTGGCGACCCCCTCCCCCAGGCCGGGGGCGAGCGCGCGCACCCGGGCCCGGAAGGCCTCCAGCCCCTGCGCCCGCAGCGCGTCGTGCTCCCCGGCCCGCACGATCATCGCGGCCTGCCAGTAGCCGGTGCGCGGCAGGGCGACCACCGCGCCGTCCCCGGCGTTGAACAGTGGCTGCTCCTGCCCCTCGCGGCGGGGCACGCGGAACCACAGCACGTCCATCCGGGACGGTGAGGCCAACGGGGCCAGGCCGGCCGCGGCCCGCAGCACGGAGTCGCGGCCGTCGGCGGCCAGGACCAGATCGGCCCGGATCCGCACCGGCGCCCCGTCGTCGTCGTGCGCCGTGACGCCGGTGCACCGGCCGTCCTCGACGAGCAGGCCGTCGGCGGCCGTGGAGCGCAGCAGCCGGAAGCCGGGCAGCGCCTCGCCCTTCTCCGCCATCAGGTCCAGGAAGTCCCACTGCGGAAGGAACGCGATGAACGGGCAGCGCACGGGCAGGCGGTCGAAGCGGCCGACCACGACCGTCTCCCCGCCGAGGGAGACCGTGGCGCGCTCCACGCGGGTGTGCGGCAGCGCCAGGACGTCCTCGAGCCAGCCGAGCTCGGCCATCAGCTCCAGGGTGGAGGGGTGCAGGGTGTCGCCGCGGAAGTCGCGCAGGAAGTCCCCGTGCTTCTCCAGCACCACCACGTCCACGCCCTGCCGCGCGAGCAGCACCCCGGCCATCAGCCCGGCCGGGCCGCCGCCCACCACGCAGCACGTGGTCCGCACCTGCTCCACCGGCCGCCCGGTCGCCTGCTCCGCCGCCACGGGTTCCTCCCGGATCCTCGCCGAACCCTCGTCCCTGCCGAGGGTCCCACCGGGGCCCCGGCCGCGCAAGAGAGCGGCACCGGGGACCGGCACCGGCCGGCCGATCGCGTCATGACCTGCCGAGCCCTTTCCACCGCCGCGCGCTCGCGCCAGAGTGGATACCGCAGACAGGAGCGCCGACCGCACCGACAGGAGAATCCCGTGGGCCAGCTGATCGTCACCGAGTTCCTCACCCTCGACGGCGTCGTCGACTCCCCCGGCGGCGGCCCGCACCCGCACGCCGGCTGGAGCTTCCAGCACGTCGCCTACGAGGAGGCCGCCTACGAGCTCAAGGACCGGGAGCAGAAGGAGGCGGCGGCGATGCTGATGGGCCGGGTCAGCTACGACGAGTTCGCCCCCGTCTGGCCGTCGATGGAGGAGTTCGCGGAGTACAACGCCATGCCGAAGTACGTGGTCTCCTCCACCCTGGAGGACCCGCAGTGGCACAACACCTCCGTGCTGCGCTCCCTCGACGAGGTCGCGCGGCTGAAGACCACGGTCGACGGCACGATCCTGGTGCACGGCAGCGCCACCCTGGCCAAGGGCCTCGCCGCCGCGGGCCTCGTGGACCGGTACCACCTGCTGGTGTTCCCCCTCCTGCTCGGCGCGGGACGCCGTCTCTTCGACGACAGCGCCGACACGTTCCGCAGGCTCGAGCTGGTCGAGCACGAGGCCTACGCCAACGGCGTCCTCAAGTGCGTCTACGACGTCGCCCGCTGACCCGCGGCCGCCCGTCGGGGCTCACGGTCCCTCGTCCCGCCGCGCCCCGGGGCCGCGCACCAGCAGCCCGTCGTGCTCCTCGACCAGGCGCAGGGAGAGCTCCTTGTACCCGACGGCGTCGAACAGCACGGTGATCCGGTCCGGCTCCGCGCCCATCACGATCCCGGGGCCCCACTCGCGGTGGGTCACCGGGGTCTGGATCTCCCAGCCGCGCGGGGTGGCGGCGGCCCGCTCCGCGGCCTCGGCGGCGGAGCCCGCCTCCGCGCAGGTGTCGCAGTTGCCGCACCAGCCCTCGGTCTCCTCGCCGAAGTAGTTGAGCAGCCAGTCGCGCCGGCACCCGTCCGTCTCGGCGTAGCCGCGCATCATGTCGATCCGCGACCGGTCGATCCGGTGCTGGGCCTCGGCCTCGGCGAGCGCGGCGGCGACGGCGGCCCCCGGGGTGGCGCCGTCCGCGGCGCGGTAGCCCTCGGGCCGGGCCAGCACGCCGCCGCTGTGCTCGAGGAGGTGCAGGGCCCGGGCCTGGGCCCGGGGACCCAGGCCCGTGTGCTCGCGCAGCGCGCGGGCCCGGACCGGCCCGTGCCGGCGGACCGCGCGGAAGACCTGCTCGAGGTCCGCCGGCTCGGGGGCGGCGCCGGCGAAGTACTGCTGGAGCCCCAGGTCCTCGGAGCGGTAGTGCAGCACGGCGAGCGCCGGTGCCCCGTCCCGGCCGGCCCGGCCGATCTCCTGGTAGTAGCTGTCCAGGGAGTCGGGGATGTCCGCGTGCACCACGAAGCGCACGTCCGGCTTGTCGATGCCCATCCCGAAGGCCGTGGTGGCCACCACCACCTCCAGCTCGTGACCGTGGAACCGGGCGTGCACCTCGTCCCGCTCGGGCCTCCGGCGTCCCGCGTGGTAGGCCTCGGCGCGCACACCGCGCCGGACCAGCTCGGCGGCGTAGTCCTCCGCCTCCCGGCGGGTGGCGACGTAGAGCAGCCCCGGACCCCCGAGCCCGGAGACCTCGTCGAGCACCCCCCGGCGCTTGTCGGAGGCCTCGTGGTGGCGCACCACCCGCAGCTCGATGTTGGGCCGGTCGAAGCTGTGCACCAGGACCAGGGGCTCGCGCAGACCCAGTCGGTCGACGATCTCGGCCCGGGTGTGCGGGGACGCGGTGGCGGTCAGGGCGACGACGGGCGGACGCCCCAGCCGCTGCACCGCCTCCTGGAGCACGAGGTAGTCGGGGCGGAAGTCGTGGCCCCACGAGGAGATGCAGTGCGCCTCGTCCACCACGAACAGGGACGGCGGGTGCGCGGCGAGCCGCTCGGTGGTCTCCTCCCGGGCGAGCTGTTCGGGGGCGAGGAAGAGGAACTTCGCGTCCCCCCGCTCCACGGCCTCCCAGGCGGCGCGCTCGCGGCGCGCCCCGACCGCGGAGTTCACCGCGAAGGCGACCTCCGCCCCGAGGTCCTCGTTGATCGCCTCGACCTGGTCGTGCTGGAGGGCGATCAGCGGGGACACCACCACGGCGGTCCCGGGCAGGGCGGCGCCCGGGACCTGGTAGATCGCGGACTTGCCGTGACCGGTGGGCATCACCGCCAGGACGTCCCGGCCGGCGGCCGCGGCCGCCATCGCCTCGAGCTGCCCCTCGCGGAACTCCTGGATGCCGAAGCGGGACGCGGCGATCTCCCGGAGCCGGTCCGCAGGAACCGGTGCGGTGCGCCGGTCCGCGCTCCTGGCGGCGCTCACCGGATCAGCACGGGAAGCGGGCGAGGACGGTCACGGGCTCGTGCTCGCCGTCGCCGATCAGGTCTCGGCTGATGCTCATGGCGCACCTCTCGGTCGACGTCGTCCCGCGGGGACCCCCATGACCGCAAGGTACTGATCGGATCTGGGAGGAACCACGAAACGCCGCGGCGGGTCCGTGTGCGGACCAGGGCCCAGCGGCCGGGGCGCAGAATGGGACCCGTGGAGATCATCGTCATCGCGGCCCTCGCGATCCTCGTGGGCTCGGTCCTGCAGCGCGTCTCGGGCACCGGGGTCGGCCTCGTCGTGGCCCCGACCCTCGCCCTGCTGCTGGGCCCCGCCACGGGCGTGCTCGTGACCAACGCGACCACGACCGTCTCCGGCTTCCTCATCATGCTCACGGTCTGGCGGCACGTGGACTGGCGGCGCTTCGCCCTCATCGCCCCTGCCGCCGCGGTGGGCGCGGTGCCGGCGGCACTCGTGGTGCGCGAGCTGCCCGCCGCCTGGCTGCAGGTGCTCGTGGGCGGCGTGGTGCTGCTGGCCCTCACCACCATGTTCGGACTCCCCCGCCTGCCCGAGTGGCCGGGGCGGCTGCCCACGGTGCTGGCCGGGGCGATCGGGGGGTTCTTCAACACCACGGCCGGGGTGGCCGGGCCGGTCATGGTGATCCACTCCCGGCTGGCCCGGTGGGAGCAGCGCTCCTTCGCCGCGACCCTGCAGCCGGTGTTCATGACGATGGGCGCCCTGTCGGTGCTCACCAAGACCCTGCTCGGGGCGGCCGGGGCGGGCGGCATGCCGCCGTGGTGGGTGGCCCCCGGCGTGGTCCTCACGGTGGTGCTGGGGGTGCGGATCGGCGGCGTCGTGGCCCGCCGCGTGCCCCTGAGCACCGCGCGCACGATCGCGCTCGTCCTCGCCGGGCTGGGCGGGACGATCACACTGGTGCGCGGGCTCCTGGGCGTCCTCTGAGCCCTGGCGGTCGCGGCTGGTCCGGGCCCGCCCGGAGGACGAAGTAGCAATCAGAAACGTGGACGTCCGGGAGGTCGCGGCGCCCGGAGTTCGCCCTACGCTGTGCGCACCGACATCGGAGGGACGCCATGGGACGCCGGATCCACCATCTCCTGCTCGCCGCGACGACCGCGGCGGCGCTGGCGGCCTGCCCGGCCGCCGTGGCGCCCGCCGCCGCGGACCAGCACACGCCGGCGGACCGGGACCGGGCGCCCCGCACGCATCTCGACTTCGGCTGGACGCAGGGCTGGCGCACGGATCGCCATGTCCGGGCGACGGGGGACGTCAACGGTGACGGGCGCGCGGACGTCGTCGGGATCGGCGACGGCGGAGTGCACCTGGCCCTCGGCACCGGGAGCGCCGAGCTGACGGGCGCGGGTCTGGTGCTGCGGGACTTCGGCGTGGACCAGGGCTGGCGGACGGGGCTTCATCCCCGGAGGCTGGCCGACCTGGACGCGAACGGCGCGGACGACGTCGTCGGCTTCGGCAACCGAGGGGTGTTCGTCTCCTACGGCGGCCCCGGCGGCACGCTGTCCGCACCGCGCGGGCCGGAGGCCACGGTGCGGAACTTCGGAGTGGCGCAGGGCTGGCGCACCGACCGCCACCTCCGGGAGCTGGCCGATCTCCAGGGGGACGGACTGGTCGACGTCGTGGGTTTCGGCAACGACGGCATCCACGCGGCCTCCGGGAGACCGGCCGGGAGCCCGGCCGCCTTCGCGCCTTCCACCCGCCGGCTGGCCGACTTCGGCTGGGACCAGGGCTGGCGCACCGACCGCCACGTCCGGCAGCTCGCCGACGTCACCGGCGACGGGGTGCTCGACGTCGTCGGCTTCGGGGACGCAGGGGTGCAGGTGGCCCGGGGGCGCGCCGACGGGACGTTCGCAGCCCCGGCCCTCGTGCTGCGCGAGTTCGGCCGGGCCCAGGGCTGGCGCGTCGGGCACCACCCCCGGCACGTGGCGGACGTGAACGCGGACGGACGCGCCGACATCGTGGGCTTCGGCCACGCCGGGGTGTGGGTCTCGCACGGGACCGCGGACGGGACCTTCGGCGCGCCGTCGATGACGTTGCGGGACTTCGGTGCGGCGCAGGGCTGGCGACCCGATCGCCACCAGCGGGAGGTCCTCGACCTGAACGGTGACGGCCGGGCCGAGATCGTGGGCTTCGGCAGCTCCGGCACCTTCGTGTCCTACGCCGGGTTCGACGGGAACTTCCTGGTCTCCACGCGCAATCTGCGCGACTACGGCTGGCACCAGGGCTGGCGACCGGACCGCCACCTGCGTCAGCTGGCGGACGTCACCGGGGACGGCCTGCCGGAGGTGGTGGGCTTCGGCGAGCGGGGCACCGCGGTCACGGCGTGGCTGAGCCCGGACGGGTGACCGCTCCCGGAGCGGGGGGTCAGCCGTTCTCCCGGGCCCGGCGCGTGGCGGCGTCGTTGGCCTTCCGGATCGCGTCGACCAGTTCCTTCTTGGTCATGTAGGAGCGGCCCTCGACGCCGAGCCGCTTCGCCACCTCGTAGAGGTGCTGCTTGGAGGAGTTGGCGTCCACCCCGCCGGCGGTCTCCGCCCGCGAGTCGCGGCCGCCCGCGGCGTGCTCGTCGGAGGGCCCGTACTCCTCCTTGCCCTCCCAGTGGTCGCCGACCTTCTCGTGGGTGTGCTTGAGCGCGCTGTAGGCCGTGCGCGCCGCGCGCTCCTCGTCGCCGTACTCCTCGAGCGCGGAGTCGTAGGTCTTGGCGAACGTGTCCTGCGCCTTCCGCCCCGAGCGCTGCAGGGTGGAGGGCAGCTCGCTCTTCTTGGCGTGGTCGTCCTTGCCGGTCTTGGGCACGAGGTGTTCCTTCCGTGGGGGGTGGGGGTGCTCAGAAGACGGGCATGCCGCCGGTGACACCGAGCACGACGCCGCTGACGTAGCTGGCCTCGGCCGGGCAGGCGAGGAAGACGTAGGCGCCGGCCAGCTCCGCGGGCTGGGCGATCCGCCCCAGGGGCGTCTCCTTGCCCATGTTCGCCACCGCGCCGGGCTCCTTGGTGGCCGGACCCAGCGGGGTCCACACCGGCCCCGGGGCCACCGCGTTGACGCGGATGCCCTCGGGTCCGAGCTCGGCGGCGAGGTTGGCGGTGACGTTGTTGAGGGCGGCCTTCGTGGCCGCGTAGTCGACCATCGACACGGAGGGGTCGTAGGCCTGCACGGACGTGGTGTTGATGATGCTGTCCCCGCGGCCGAGGTGCGGCAGCGCCGCGCGGCTGATCCACAGGGTGCCGTAGAGGTTGGTGCGCACGGCGCGCTCGAGGTCCTCCGTGGCGAGCCCCTTGAGCCCCGCCTCCCCGCGGGCCCAGTGGAAGCCCGCGTTGTTGACCACCACGTTGAGCCCGCCGAGCCCCTCGACCGCCCGGTCCACCACGTCCTGGCAGGTCCGCTCCTCGCGCACGTCGCCGGGGACCAGGACGGCCGTGCGGCCGGCCTTCTCGATCCACCCCGCCACGTCCTGGGCGTCCTCCTGCTCCTCGGGCAGGTAGTTGATCGCGACGTCGGCGCCCTCCCGGGCGAAGGCGATCGCCACGGCCCGACCGATCCCGGAGTCCCCTCCGGTGATCAGGGCCTTGAGCCCCTCGAGCCGGCCGCGGCCCTCCCAGGACGCCTCGCCGTGGTCGGGCACCGGGTCCATGGCGGCGGTCAGCCCCGGGGGCGTCTGCTGCTGCTCGGGCATCCCGCCCTCGTCGTCGGCCATCGCGCGGGCGTGCTGGGAGACGGGTGCCTCAGGCATGTCGGGCTCCTTCGATCAGGTTGCTTATCTTTCCTTGCTCCCACCCTAGGAGGACCGGGCCCGGCTTGTCTTCCCCCGGGGGGCACAAACTTGGGGGACGGGCGTGGACATCCCTCGACGCTCCTCGCGTTCCGTTGATAGGTTCGCGGCACGCCCTGCCCCGCGCACCCATCGCGCACCGACGACCCGGGAGAGACCGCATGAGCCCCGACATGAAGCCCCGCAGCCGCCAGGTGACCGACGGCATCGACGCGACCGCCAGCCGCGGCATGCTCCGCGCCGTGGGCATGGGCGACGCCGACTGGGAGAAGCCCCAGATCGGCATCGCGAGCTCCTGGAACGAGATCACCCCGTGCAACCTCTCCCTGGACCGGCTCGCCCAGGGCTGCAAGGAGGGCGTGCACGCCGGCGGCGGCTACCCCCTCCAGTTCGGCACGATCTCCGTCTCGGACGGGATCTCGATGGGTCACGTGGGGATGCACTTCTCGCTGGTCTCGCGCGAGGTGATCGCGGACTCCGTGGAGACGGTGATGCAGGCGGAGCGTCTCGACGGGTCCGTGCTGCTGGCCGGGTGCGACAAGTCCCTGCCGGGCATGCTCATGGCCGCCGCCCGCCTGGACCTGGCCTCGGTGTTCCTCTACGCCGGGACCATCGCTCCGGGGTGGGTGAAGCTCACGGACGGCACGGAGAAGGACGTGACCATCATCGACGCGTTCGAGGCCGTGGGCGCGTGCAAGGCCGGGATCATGGGCAAGGCCGACCTGGACCGGATCGAGCGCGCCATCTGCCCGGGCGAGGGCGCCTGCGGCGGGATGTACACGGCCAACACGATGGCGTCCATGGCGGAGGCCCTCGGCATGAGCCTGCCCGGCTCCGCGGCCCCGCCCTCGGCGGACCGGCGCCGCGACCAGTTCGCCCACCGCTCGGGGGAGGCCGTCGTCGAGATGCTCCGGCAGGGCATCACCGCCCGCGACATCCTCACCCGGGAGGCCTTCGAGAACGCGATCACCCTGCTCATGGCCCTCGGCGGCTCCACCAATGCGGTCCTGCACCTGCTCGCCATCGCCCAGGAGGCCGGCGTGGACCTCACCCTGGAGGACTTCAACCGGATCGGGGACCGCGTCCCGCACCTCGCGGACCTCAAGCCCTTCGGCCGGTACGTCATGAACGACGTCGACCGGCACGGCGGGATCCCCGTGGTCATGAAGGCCCTGCTCGACGCCGGGCTGCTGCACGGGGACGCCCTCACCGTGACCGGCCGGACGGTGGCCGAGAACCTGGCCGCGCTGGACCCCGGCCCCCTGGACGGCGACGTCATCCGCACGCTCGACAACCCGATCCACCGCACCGGCGGGATCACCGTCCTGCACGGGTCCCTGGCCCCCGAGGGGGCGGTGGTGAAGTCCGCCGGCTTCGACGCCGAGGTGTTCGAGGGACCGGCCCGGGTGTTCGAGCGCGAGCAGGCCGCGATGGACGCCCTCGAGGCCGGCGGCATCACGGCCGGCGACGTGCTCGTCATCCGCTACGAGGGGCCCAAGGGCGGTCCCGGCATGCGCGAGATGCTGGCCATCACCGGCGCGATCAAGGGCGCGGGGCTGGGCAAGGACGTGCTGCTGCTCACGGACGGCCGGTTCTCGGGCGGCACCACGGGCCTGTGCATCGGCCACATCGCACCGGAGGCCGTCGACGCCGGGCCGGTGGCGTTCCTGCGCGACGGCGACCGGATCCGGGTGGACCTGGCGGCCCGCTCGCTGGACCTGCTCGTGGACCCCGAGGAGCTCGCCCGGCGCCGCAGCGGCTGGGCCCCCCTGCGCCCGCAGTACGAGGGCGGGGTGCTGGGCAAGTACGTCAAGCTGGTGCGCTCGGCCTCCCTGGGCGCCGTCACCGGCTGACCGGCGGGTGCTTCCGGACGTGGGCCGGGCCCCGACCGCGGTGCGGTCG
>NZ_JBHVDI010000120.1:0-12204 GCF_042802875.1 Kocuria sp. NPDC057446
GCGGTGGACCTGCCCCCGCTGCTGGCGGCGGCGGGCATCCCCGGCGCGGTGTCCCGGGTGGCCTACGGCGAGATCCGCGGGGACCAGGCGCCCGCGGCGCCGGAGGCGTTCCCCGCCCTCCGGGACGCGATCGCCCGCGACCGGCTGCAGCAGGCCCTGGACGCGGCGGGGTCGGGACTCCCCGAGCCCGGCCGGACGCGCCCGGACGGCACCGATCGGGTGCCGGCGCGGACCAAGCTGGCCGGGGCCGGGCTGCTGAACTTCCGGGGGTTCCTGGCCGGGGACTGGCGGGCCAACGACTGGTGGTGGGGCCGCCTCGACGCGGCGGCCGGGGTCGCGGAGTTCCTGCGCGGGCTGCCGGCACCGGCCGAGCGGACCGCACGCGAACCGGAGGGGCCCGCGCACAGCCGGGAGGGGCCTCCGCCCGTCGAGCGCGTCCCGGCGGCGGATCCCGTCGTCGCCGGTCTGCAGGAGGCCCTGCTGCGGGACGTCGGACGCGGCTCAGCGGCACGCGGCCGGGCGGCGGTGGGGGCGAGCGCCGACGGCCTGGACCGGCTGGCCCCGGGCCACCGGCTCTCGATGGCCTCGCGCGGGGTGCGCGTGCTGGGGCGGGCGCTGGCGGGCACCCCGGACCTGCCCCGTCCCGTCTGGGAGGTCGTGCTGCTGGTGCTCCAGCCCCTGCTGGTGCTCGCGCCGGCCGTGGTGACCCCCGTGCGCGCCGCCCTGGTCGCCGTCGTCCTGACGGCGGGGCTGTGGGCGGCCGGAGGACCGGCCGCCGCGGACGCCCCCGCCGGGTGGTGGACCGGCGCCGCGCTGCCGGTGGCGGCGACCGCGGTGCTGGTGCTGTGGCTGCTGCGGACGGCACGCCGCGCGCGGCGGCGGTGGGCGGCCGTCCTCGAGACCGCGGGGGCTGTCGGGCCGCCGCCTCGTGCCGCGGACGCCTCCGCAGGCGGCACCGCGGCGCCCGGCACGGCGCTCGAGGTCGCCGCGGCCCGTCGCGTCGCGCTGCGCCGGGCCGCCCTCCTGGGTGCCGCCGCCCTGTTCCTGCTGCTGCCGCTCTGGGCGGCCGGGACGTCCGGGCGCACCGCAGTGGCGCTGCTGCTGGTGCTCACCGCGCTCGTCCTGGAGCGTCTCGCCGCGGTCGTGGCGGTGCGCGTGCCGAACGGCAGGGGCCCGGACGAGCTCGGGCGCGCGGGCCTGGTGGTCACGGCCGCGGTGGCGGTCTGGGCCGGTGCGGCCCTGACCGGCCTCCCGGCGCAGGTGCCGGACGGTGCCGGGCCCCGCGCCATCGCTCTGGGCCTCGCGCTGCTCGTGGTCGGAGCCTTGCTGCTGACCGGCTGGCTGCGCCCCGGCCGGGCCCCCGGGATCGCGGTGGCCGCCGCCCTCCTCGGGGGCGCCGCGGCCTGGGCGCTGTGGTCCTGGGCGGGCGGGCCCGGCGCGTTCCGGGCCGATCTGCCGGCCCTGGCCGGGGCGGTGTACGCCTGGGCGGCCGTGCTGTGGTGGGCGCCCTCGGAGCGCATGCTGCGGCACCACGGCCCCGGCGAGGAGCTCCTGCCCCGCCCCTGATCCGGGGTGTCACCCAGCAGCCCCGACGGGCGCGGGAACACCGGGCGGGCGCGCCCGGACACAGCGGGGTTCCGGATCCGCCGGGCGCCCGAACCGGCGTGTGCCGGCCACGGCAGGCGCCGCAGCGGACCGGCGCCCGGACCGGCGGGGTCCGGGCCCGGAGGGTGGCCGCCTCCGCCGGGGGTCGGAAGCGGAGCCTCAGAAGAGGCCGGAGACGCGCCCGTCGTCGTCGATCCCGATCCGCTCGGCCGCCGGGGAGGCGCCCAGCCCGGGCATGGTGCGCATGGTCCCGCAGATCGCGTAGAGATAGCCGGCGCCCACGGCGGCGCGCAGCTCACGGACCGGCAGCGACCACCCGGTGGGCGCGCCCCTGCGGGAGGGGTCCGCGGTGGTGGACAGGTGGGTCTTGGCGATGACCACCGGCAGGCCCCCGTAGCCGAGCTCCTCGTAGCGGGCCAGCTGGTGCTCCGCGGCCGGGGTGATCTCGAGGCCGTCCGCGCCGTAGACGCGGGTGGCGACCGCCGTCAGCTTGTCCTCGAGGGACTCCGTCAGCCCGTAGGTCGGGGTGTACCCGGCCGGCTGATCGCACGCGGCGGCCACGGCGTCGGCGAGCTCCGCCGCCCCCGTGCCGCCCGCGGACACCGCCGTGCACACGGCCACCTCCGCCCCGGCCGCCCGGGCGATTCGGCGGATCGCCTCGTGCTCGGAGGGGTGGTCCCCGGGGAACGCGTTGATCGCCACCACCGGAGAGATCCCGAAGGACCGGGCGATCGCCAGGTGGTGCAGCAGGTTGACCGCCCCCGCCTCCACGTCCGCGGGGTTCTCCTGGAGCATCTCCGCCGGCAGCGCCTTGCCGGGACGCACCGTGTAGTGCCCGGAGTGGGCCTTCAGCGCCCGCACCGTGGTCACGAGCACCGCCGCGTCCGGGGTGAGCCCGGAGGCCCGGGCCTTCACGTTGACCAGCCGCTCGAGACCCATGTCCGCGCCGAACCCGGCCTCGGTGATGACGTAGTCGGCGTGGGCCATGGCCACGTAGTCGGCCACCACGGAGGAGTTGCCGGTGGCGATGTTGCCGAACGGCCCGGCGTGGACCAGCGCCGGCGTGGCCTCGAGGGTCTGCAGCAGGTTGGGCTGGAACGCGTCCTGCAGCAGCACCGCCATGGAGCCGGCGGCCCGGAGGTCCTCGGCGGAGACCGGCTCGCCGTCGTGCGTGGAGCCCACCACGATCCGGCCCAGGCGGCGGCGCAGGTCGGCGAAGGACGTGGCCAGCGAGAGGATCACCATCACCTCGGACGCCGCCGTGATGTCGAAGCCCGTCTGCCGGGGCACCCCGTCCTGGTGGTCCCCGAGGCCCACCACCACGGTGCGCAGCGCGCGGTCGTTGACGTCGAGGACCCGCCGCCACGTGATGGAGCGGACGTCCAGGCCCAGGGCGTTGCCGTGGTGCAGGTGGTTGTCGATCATCGCCGCCAGCAGGTTGTGGGCGGCCGTCACGGCGTGGAAGTCCCCGGTCAGGTGCAGGTTGAGCTTGTCCATCGGCAGCAGCTGGGCGTAGCCGGCCCCCGCGGCGCCGCCCTTGATGCCGAACGTGGGACCCATGGACGGCTGCCGCAGGGTCAGGGCGGCGGAGCGGCCCGTGGCCGCCATGCCCTGGGCCAGGCCCACCGCCGTGGCCGTCTTCCCCTCGCCCAGCGGCGTGGGGGTCAGGGCCGTGACCACCACGTACCGCACGCCCCGGGCGCGCTTGCGCCGGGCGGCCTCCTCGGGGGTGGACACCTCGTCCGGGCGCGGGTCGACCTTCGCCACGAAGCGCCCGTAGGGCTCCAGGCGGTCGGCGGCGATCCCGGCGGCGGCCGCGATCTCGGTCACGGGGCGGGGCCGGGCGGCCTGGGCGATCGCCAGGTCCGAGGGCATCGGGTCTGTGACGTGCGTCATGGGCCCAGTCTGCGGGACCGGGGCGGTTCCCCGCGACTGCCCCGCCGTCGTCGTCGGGGACGCACCGGTCCCCGCGGTGCGTCCCCGGGCCCGCGGAACGGCGCGGGCCGGTGCACGCCGTCCCGATACAGTGGAGGACGATGAAACTCCTCGAAGCCCTCTCCCCCGAGCTCGGCGCCCCGAGCCACCCGTACTACCGCGGCGACTTCGCCACCAACGCCCTGTCCGGGGACGAGGTCTACGAGGGGTTCCTCGGCTGGATCGCCTCCCGCGACATGGAGCTCTACCCCGCCCAGGACGAGGCCGTGCTCGAGTTCGCGAGCGGGTCCAACGTGATCCTCGCGACCCCGACCGGGTCCGGGAAGTCCACGGTGGCGGTCGCGGCGCACTTGGCGGGTCTCGCCGCCGGGCAGCGTTCCTACTACACCGCCCCGATCAAGGCGCTCGTGTCGGAGAAGTTCTTCTCGCTCGTGGAGATCTTCGGCGCGGAGAACGTCGGCATGGTCACCGGCGACTCCGCCGTCAACGCCACGGCCCCCATCATCTGCTGCACCGCGGAGATCCTCGCGAACGTGGCCCTGCGGGAGGGCCGGGACGCGGACGTGGGGCCCGTGGTGATGGACGAGTTCCACTTCTACTCCGATCCGCAGCGCGGCTGGGCGTGGCAGGTGCCCCTGCTGGAGCTGCCGCAGGCGCAGTTCCTGCTGATGAGCGCCACGCTCGGGGACGTGTCCCGCTTCGAGGAGGGGATCACGGAGCTCACCGGGCGCCCCACCACCACGGTCTCGTCCGCGGAGCGGCCCATCCCCCTGCACCACTACTGGTCCGAGGACCCCATCCACGAGGCCCTCGAGGAGCTGCTGAGCACCAACCAGGCCCCGGTCTACGTGGTGCACTTCTCGCAGCTGCAGGCCATGGACCAGGCCCAGAACCTGATGTCGGTCAACGTGCTCACCAAGGAGGAGAAGGAGCGCATCGGCGAGCTGATCGCCGGCTTCCGCTTCTCCGCCGGCTTCGGCAAGACCCTCAACCGCCTGGTCCGCCACGGCATCGGGGTGCACCACGCCGGGATGCTGCCCAAGTACCGCCGGCTCGTGGAGCAGCTCGCCCAGACCGGGCTGCTCAAGGTCATCTGCGGCACCGACACGCTGGGAGTGGGCATCAACGTGCCCATCCGCACGGTGGTCATCACGGCGCTGTCCAAGTTCGACGGCGAGCGCACCCGACGGCTCAACGCCCGCGAGTTCCACCAGATCGCCGGCCGGGCCGGGCGCGCCGGCTACGACACCGCGGGCACCGTGGTGGTCCAGGCCCCCGAGCACGTCATCGAGAACAACAAGGCCATGAAGAAGGCCCACGCCAAGTTCGGCGACGACCAGAAGAAGCTGCGGCAGGTGGTGCGGAAGAAGCCGCCGCAGGGCTTCGTGTCCTGGGGGAAGCCGACCTTCGAGACCCTCGTGGCCTCCGAGCCCGAACCGCTGACCTCGTCCTTCACGGTGACCCACTCGATGCTGCTGAACCTGCTGCAGCGTCCCGGGGACCCGGTGCTGGCGGCCTGGCACCTGCTGACCCACAACCACGAGACGCGGCCGCGCCAGCGCGCCCTGCTCAAGCAGGCCATCGGCATCCTGAAGGAGCTGCGCGCCGCCGGCGTCGTGGAGAAGCTCGCCGAGCCGGACGAGGAGGGCCGCACCTGGCGGCTGACCGTGGAGCTGCAGGAGAACTTCGCCCTCAACCAGCCGCTGTCGCCCTTCGCGCTCGCCGCCCTCACCCTGCTGGACCGGGAGGACCCGGGCTATGCGCTGGACGTGGTCTCCGTGATCGAGGCGACCCTCGAGAAGCCGCGCCAGGTGCTGAACATGCAGGAGAAGAAGGCCCGCGGGGAGGCCGTGGCCTCGATGAAGGCGGAGGGCCTCGACTACGACGAGCGGATGAAGGAGCTCGAGGAGGTCAGCTACGCCAAGCCGCTCGAGGAGCTGCTGAGCCAGGCCTTCGAGACCTACCGCACCGGCGCCCCGTGGGTGGCGCAGTTCGAGCTCACGCCCAAGTCCGTGGTGCGGGACATGTTCGAGCGCGCCATGACGTTCGGCGACTACGTGCAGTACTACGGCCTGGCCCGCTCCGAGGGCATCCTGCTGCGCTACCTCTCCGACGCCTACAAGGCGCTGCGCCAGACCGTGCCGATGGACCTGCTCCGCGAGGACCTCGAGGACCTCGTGGAGTGGCTGGGCGAGCTCATCCGGCAGACCGACAACTCGCTGCTCGACGAGTGGGAGAAGCTGGCCGCCGGGGAGGAGTCCCCCATGGGGACCTCCGCGGACTCCCTCGAGGAGCTCATCGACGAGCAGCCCCCCGCGATCACCTCGAACCCGCGCGCGTTCCGGGTGATGGTCCGCAACGCGCTGTTCCAGCGCGTGGAGCTGTTCGCGGACGAGAAGGACAAGGTCCTGGGCGCCCTCGACGGCGAGCACGGCTGGGACCGGGACCGGTGGGCGGACGCCATGGACGCGTACTTCGCCGAGCACGAGGACATCTACACGGACCCCCAGTCGAGGGGACCGGGGCTGATCCGGATCGACGAGCAGCCCGAGGGCCTGCCCGGGTACTGGACGGTGGTGCAGGTCTTCGACGACCCGGACGGCCACCACGACTGGGGCATCAACGCCCGCATCGACCTGCGGGTCTCGGACGAGGACGGCTTCCCCGCCGTGGTCGTGGACAACGTCGGGCCCGTCACCGAGACCGGCCGCTGACCCCGGGGGCGCACGCCCCGGCGGTGCTCGACCACGGCGGAGCCCGACGACCACGGAGCCCCCGGCCCGCACCTGCTCGGTGCGGACCGGGGGCTCCTGCGCGCGGTGCGCGGGGCACCTGGCGCGGTCGCTCAGACGGCGGAGCTGCCGCCGCCGCGAGGCGCGTCCGGGGTGGTGGTGCCGGCCGCCTCCTGGGTCTCGGCGCGGGCCCCGGACAGGGCCTCGGCCTCCGGCGCCGGCACGGCGTCCGGCTCGGGCCCCACACCGGTGCGCTCGAACTCGCTGTGCTTGCCGCGCGCGCGGTCCAGCAGCTCGTGGAAGTGCTTCTCGGACTCGAGCAGCTCCTCGCGGTGCTTGTCGGAGATCTTCGGCATCTGCCGCTGGTACTTCGCGGCCTTCTCGGCCAGCTTGCCCCGCTCCTCCGCCGGGGCGTCCTGCGGCAGGGTCACGTACTTCTCGGCCACGGTCTGCAGACCGTTGAGCACACGCAGCGCCCGGCCCTTGGGGCTGAGCAGGGAGGCCAGGACGGTGACGACCAGCACGCCCACGATCACGGTCAGCGAGAAGCTGATGCCGACCTCGACGACCTCCACGTGCTCGCCGTTGTTGATGAAGCCCAGGTTGTTCTCGTGCAGGGCGTGCAGGATGAGCTTCACGCCGATGAAGCCGAGGATGACCGCCAGGCCCCAGGAGAGGTAGATGAGCCGGTCCAGCAGGCCGTCGATGAGGAAGTAGAGCTGGCGCAGGCCCATGAGCGAGAACGCCACGGCGGTGAACACCAGGTACGTCTGCTGGGTCAGGCCGAAGATCGCCGGGATGGAGTCGAGGGCGAAGAGGACGTCGGTGCCGCCGATCGCCACCATCACCAGCAGCATCGGCGTCATGACCTTCTTGCCGTTCTCGATCGTGAACAGCTTGTCGCCGTCGTACTCGTCCGAGGTGTGCATGAAGCGCTTGGCGGTGCGGATGATGAAGTTGTCCGCCTCGTCGTGGGCGGACTCGGAGAGCTCCCCCTTGATGAGGGAGCCGGCCGTCAGCAGCAGGATGAGACCGAACAGGTAGAAGACCCAGGCGAACTGGTTGATCAGCCCCGCGCCCACGAAGATCAGGGCGGTGCGGGCGATCAGGGCGAACGTGATGCCGAAGAGCAGGACCTTCTGCTGGTCCTCGCGGGGGACCTTGAAGGAGGCGATGATGATGAGGAAGACGAAGAGGTTGTCGACCGACAGGGCCTTCTCGGTGATGTACCCGGCGTAGTACTCGCCGGCGAACCGGCCTCCCCACTGGTACAGGACGAAAAGGCCGAAGAGGAGGGCGATGCCCACGTAGATCGCGGACCAGATGGCGGCTTCCTTGAGCTGCGGCTCGTGGGCCTTGCGCACGTGGAACACGTAGTCGAACAGCAGCAGGCCGGCGATGGCCGCGATCGTGACGATCCAGACAGTGAGAGAGACTTCCATGGTTCTGCTTTCGGGGTCGAGTACGGGACAGCCGTAAGTCTCTCCGTCGTTGCAGCGGGACCGGTCCGGTCCGTCGTGCTGGGCTCGACCGCTGCGTCCGGCCGGGTTGTGGCACCCGACGTGCTGACGTCCACAGCGCTGAGGGATACTCCCCTAGGCTGAGCACAGTCTATACGCGGGCTGCGCCCGTCCCGTGCACCGCCCGGTACGGGCCCGTTTCGCGGGCCGGCGGGCCGGTCCGGGCCCCCGCTGCGCCGGGGCTCAGGCGTGCCCCGCCTGCTGCATCTGCCGCAGCTCCTTCTTGAGGTCGGCGAGCTCGTCGCGGATCCGCCCGGCGAGCTCGAACTGCAGCTCGGCGGCGGCGGCCTGCATCTGCTCCGTCATCTGCGCGATGAGGTCCACGAGGTCCTCCGCCGGCGCGGCCGCGAAGCCGTCCTGGCGCAGCTTGTCCTCGGCGGCCGCCACGGCGTCCCGACCGCCCTTCCCGCCGGTCGGCGCGGTCTTCTTGCCGGCGGCGGCACGCCGGGCGAGCAGCTCCCTGGTGTCCTCCTCCTCGCGCTGGAGCTGGTCGGTGATGTCGGCGATCTTCTTCCGCAGGGGCTGCGGGTCGATCCCGTGCTCCGTGTTGTACGCGACCTGGATCTCCCGGCGGCGGTTCGTCTCCTCGATGGCCGTGGCCATCGAGTCGGTGATCCGGTCCGCGTACATGTGCACCTGCCCGGAGACGTTGCGGGCGGCGCGGCCGATGGTCTGGATGAGGGACGTCGTGGAGCGCAGGAACCCCTCCTTGTCGGCGTCGAGGATCGCCACGAGGGACACCTCGGGCAGGTCCAGGCCCTCCCGCAGCAGGTTGATGCCCACGAGGACGTCGAACGTGCCCATCCGCAGCTCGCGCAGCAGCTCCACGCGGCGGAGCGTGTCGACGTCGGAGTGCAGGTACTGGACCCTGACCCCGTGCTCCATGAGGTACTCGGTGAGGTCCTCGGCCATCCGCTTGGTGAGGGTCGTGACGAGCACGCGCTCGTCCCGCTCGACCCGCACGTTGATCTCGTCGAGGAGGTCGTCGATCTGTCCCTTGGTCGGCTTGACGACCACCTCGGGGTCGATCAGCCCGGTGGGCCGGATGATCTGCTCCACGTAGCCGTCCGCCTGGGACAGCTCGTACTTGCCCGGCGTGGCCGAGAGGTAGACGGTCTGGCCGATGCGCCCCAGGAACTCGTCCCACTTCAGCGGGCGGTTGTCCATCGCCGAGGGCAGCCGGAAGCCGTGCTCCACGAGGGTGCGCTTGCGGGACATGTCCCCCTCGTACATGCCGCCGATCTGCGGGATCGTCACGTGGGACTCGTCGACCACCAGCAGGAAGTCGTCCGGGAAGTAGTCGATGAGGCAGTGCGGGGCGGACCCGCGGGGACGGCCGTCGATGTGCAGCGAGTAGTTCTCGATGCCGTTGCAGTAGCCCATCTGCTCCATCATCTCGAGGTCGTACGTGGTGCGCATGCGCAGCCGCTGGGCCTCGACGAGCTTGTTCTGCGACTCCAGCTCCTTCAGCCGCGCGGCGAGCTCGTCCTCGATGGACTTCACGGCCGTGGCCATCCGGTCCGCGCCGGCCACGTAGTGGGAGGCGGGGAAGACGTACATCTCGGTCTCCTCCCGGATGATCTCCCCGGTGAGCGGGTGGAGGGTGTAGATCGATTCGATCTCGTCGCCGAAGAACTCGACCCGGACCGCGTGCTCCTCGTACATCGGGATGATCTCCACGGTGTCCCCCCGCACGCGGAACGTGCCGCGGTGGAAGTCGACGTCGTTGCGCGCGTACTGCATGTTCACGAACCGGCGCAGCAGCTCGTCGCGGTCCATCTCCTCCCCGCGGCGCAGCGTGACCATCTGCGCCACGTACTCCTCGGGGGTGCCCAGGCCGTAGATGCAGGAGACGGTGGCGACCACGACGACGTCCCGGCGGGTCAGCAGGGCGTTGGTCGCGGAGTGCCGCAGCCGCTCGACCTCCTCGTTGATGGAGGAGTCCTTCTCGATGAAGGTGTCCGTCTGCGGGACGTAGGCCTCGGGCTGGTAGTAGTCGTAGTAGGAGACGAAGTACTCGACGGCGTTGTTGGGCAGCAGCTCGCGGAGCTCGTTCGCGAGCTGCGCGGCGAGCGTCTTGTTCTGCACCATGACGAGGGTGGGCCGCTGGACGCGCTCGATCAGCCACGCGGCGGTCGCGGACTTCCCGGTGCCGGTGGCGCCGAGCAGCACCACGTCCTTCTCCCCCGCCTCGATCCTCGCGGCGAGCTCCTCGATGGCCCGGGGCTGGTCCCCGGCGGGGACGTAGTCGGAGATGACCTCGAAGGGGGCGACGACTCGGTTGATCTTCTGGGCGAGGCTCATGGCACCAGGCTACGCGCCGCCCCGGACACGGGAGCCGGGTTCCTCCGGAGGCGATCGGACCCGTCGCCGCCGGGCGCCGCCGCCCGGAAATACGGCGCTGGTGCCGCCCGTTGCACAGGGCACACCGCCGCGCCCGGCGGCACGTCGCCGGGGACCGCGGGCCGCGCCCGGGCACCGCCGGGCCCATCGAGAGGAACACCGTGTCCATCGTCATCACCGGCGCGACCGGCCGGCTGGGCCGCCACGTCATCAGCTCCCTGCTGCGCCTGGACGTGCCGCTGGCGGACCTCGTGGCCGCCGGCCGGCACGAGGGCAAGCTCGGCGCCCTCCGGGAGCTGGGCCTGCCCACGGTCCGGGTCGACTACGGCGACCCCGCGACCCTCGACGAGGCCTTCGCGGGGGCGGACACGGTCCTGCTGATCTCCAGCAGCGAGACGGGGGCGCGCGTGCCCCAGCACCGCAACGCCGTCGACGCCGCCGTCCGGGCCGGGGTGTCCCGGATCGTCTACACCAGCGCCCTCGGCGCCGACCGCGGGAAGCTCCTGCTCGCGGACGAGCACCTGGCCACGGAGCAGGCGATCGCCGAGTCCGGGCTCCCGTCCACGATCCTGCGCAACGGCTGGTACACCGAGAACTTCGAGCCGGCCCTGCGGCACGCGGAGACCACCGGCCTGGTCCTGGCCAGCGCCGGGGACGGCCGGGTGGCCAGCGCCACCCGCGAGGACTACGCGGAGGCGATCGCCGCGGTCCTCGCCCAGGACGGCCACGCCGGGCAGACCTACGAGCTCGCCGGGGACGTGGCGTGGAGCTTCGACGAGCTCGCCGCCGCCCTCACCGAGGTCCTGGGCCGGGAGGTGGCCTACCGGCGCCTCACGCCCGGGCAGCACCTGGCGGAGCTGGAGCGGACCGGCGTGGACGAGGCCACCGCACGGTTCCTGGTGGCCCTGGACGCCAACATCGAGGACGGCGCCCTGGACCTCGTCACCGGGGACCTGTCGCGGCTGCTCGGGCGGCACACCACGCCGCTGGTCGACGCGCTGCGCGCGATGCGCTGAGGCGCCCGCCGGGTCGCCGCCGCACCCCGGACGGGCGGGCCTCCCGGCGGCCGCGGAGACCCGGTGCGGTCGGGGCGGACCACCCCACCCGGCGTCGTCACATCCGCTGGTACTTGGCCCGGACCACCATGAACACCCCGTAGCAGATCAGCCCCAGGGCCACGGCGCCGAGGATCCAGGCCCCGAAGGGCTGCTCCTGCAGGGACTTGAGGGCCCCGTCCAGACCCGTCGACTTCTCCGGGTCGCTCTGCACCGCGGCGACGACGACGAGCACCCCGAGCACGCCCAGGGCCACGCCCTTCGCCGCGTAGCCGGCCGTGCCGAGCCACACCACGGCGCTGCCGGCCGTGCCCGGCGGCAGGCTCGTCAGGTTCTCGCGGAAGGACCGCGTCACGCCCCGGTGGACGAAGAAGGCACCGGCGACGACGAGGCCCAGCCCCACGGCGATCAGCAGCACCGTGCCCGCCGGGTGCGCCATGAGCCGGGCGCTGATCGACTGCGTGGACTCGCTGCTGTCGCTCGAGCCCCCCAGGGCGTAGGTCCCGAACACGGCGCCGATCGCGCCGTAGACCACCGCCTGGCCGCCCATCTTGAGGCGGTGCTTCAGCCGCTCCCGGTCCGAGCGCTGCGTGGCGCCGAAGAACACCTCGCTGACCAGGAAGACGGCGAGCGCCGCGCAGCCGAGGAAGCAGGCCCACAGCAGGACGGTGCCGCCCGGGCTGCCGGCGAGCGCGGCGACCGCCCCGGACTGGTCCGCGGAGCCCGAGCCTCCGGTGGCGACCCGCAGCGCGATGACCCCGATCATGACGTGCAGCAGCCCCGCCGCCACGTACCCGGCGCGGGCGGCGAGGCGGAACCCGCGCGAGTCCGTCGCGTCGTCCGCGGCGCCGGCCGCTCTCGTGGCCTGCCGGCCGACCTCGCCCATGGTTCCTCCCTTTGCAGCTTGAGGTCCACGATTACCTTCAACGATTTCAAAAGAAACTTCTTGTCCTTCTTCTAGAGATTTGTAACCGTCACCTTCGATAGCTGTGAAGTGAACGAATACATCGTCTC
>NZ_JBHVDI010000121.1:0-12139 GCF_042802875.1 Kocuria sp. NPDC057446
CCGTCGCGGCGGTCCTGCGCGCCCACGGCGTCGTCGACGTCGAGCCCTACCGCAAGCTCGGCCGCAACCAGCTGCGGATCGCCACGTTCGTCTCCGTCGAGCCCGACGACGTCGCCCGGCTCCTGGCCTGCGTCGACCACGTCGTCGACCGGCTCGGCGGGCGGTCCGGGGGCTAGCCGGAGCGCCGGCCGGGATCCCCGGCCGGCGAGCGCTCCGCGCGCAGCCGGAGCCACACGACGAACCCCACGAGGGCCCCGCCGAGACCGGCCGCCACGGCGACGCCCATGCCCCAGCGCGCGCCGAGGGCGTCGGTGATCCAGCCGACCACCGGCGCCCCGATCGGGGTGCCGCCCATGAAGATCGCCATGTAGAGGCTCATCACGCGCCCGCGCATCACCGGCGAGGTGGTGGACTGCACGTACGCGTTGGCGGTGGTCATGATGGTCAGCGAGGACAGCCCGCAGGGGACGAGCCACAGCGCGAACAGCGGCAGGGTGGGTGCCGTCGCCGCTCCGAGGCAGCTGAGGGCGAAGACCGCACTGCCCCCGTAGACGTAGCGCAGCCGGGCGCTGCGGCGCCGGGCCGAGAGCAGCGCCCCCGCCACCGTGCCGACCGCCAGCACGGAGTTCAGCAGCCCGAAGGTCTCCGAGCCCCGGCCGAACTCGGGGCCGGCCATGGCGGCCAGGAACACCGCGAAGTTCAGGCCGAAGGTGCCGATGAGGAAGATGGTGACGAGCACCGCCACGATGTCGGGCCGGCCGCCCACGTAGGCCAGTCCCTCCCGGATCTGGCCCCGTCCCCGGCCCGAGCGCGGCATCCCGCGCAGCCCGTCGGTGCGGATCGCCAGGACGGCGGCGAGCATGGCGCCGAAGGTCAGCGTGTTGAGGAGGAAGACCCAGCCCGATCCGATCGAGGCCACGAGCACACCGGCCACGGCGGGCCCGATCATCCGCGCGGCGTTGAAGGACGTCGCGTTCAGGGCCACGGCGTTGGAGAGGTAGGCGTCGTCGACCATCTCCGAGACGAAGGTCTGGCGCACGGGGGCGTCGAGCGTCGAGACGACGCCCAGGGCGAGGGCGAAGCCGTAGACGTGCCACAGCGTGGCGGCGTCGGCCAGGACCAGGGCCCCCAGACCGGCCGCCAGCACCGCCATGGCGCTCTGCGTCCACAGCAGCAGGCGCCGCCGGTCGAGCCGGTCCGCGAGCACTCCGGCCCAGGGCGCGAGGAAGAGCTGGGGCAGGAACTGCAGGGCCGTCACCACGCCCATGGCGGTGGCGTCGTGGTCGGAGAGCTCGTCGAAGACCAGCCACGACTGGGCGGTGCGCTGCATCCACGTGCCGATGTTGGACACGAGCGCGCCCAGGAACCACAGCCGGTAGTTGCGGAACCGGAAGGACCGGAACATCCCGCGCGCGGGCTCGGGGGCCTCCTCCGTCGCCGCGGTCCCCGGCGGAGCGGTCAGGACCCCTCGCCCTCCGCGGGTGCGACGGCGCCGTCCGCAGCGCCGTCCCCGGAGCCCGTGGGTCCGCCGACGGCGGCGTTCTCCGCGGCCTCGTCCTCGGCCCGGTCCTGCTCCTCCTGGGCCTTCTCCTCGGGGCTCACGCGGGCTGACCACGGGACCCACTCGGGCGCCAGCAGGGCGTCGTCACCCGGCAGCAGGCCGACCTCGCAGACGGTCACCGCCTTGCTGCGCGGGGCGCGGGCCAGGCTCGCGAACCAGTTCCAGCCCCGGTACCCGGGCAGCGTGCACTCGAAGTGGTGGACGACCAGCCGGTCCTCCTCCACCGTCACGCGGTGACCGGTGCCGATCTGCGCCGGCTCCGCGATCTGCTCCACCCCGGCGCGGGCCGTGGCCACGTCGGCCACGAGCAGGGGGTCCTGCTTCGGGGTCCGCCGGCGGCGGGGCGCCGCCGCCGGGGCCGCCGGCTCGGGCGCCGGCGGCGCCGCCTCGGCGGGCGCGTCCTGGACGGTCTCCTCGGTCACTGCTGGTCTCCCTCGGGGTGGGCGCCGGCGGCTGCCGGCGGTGGGTGCTCGGGATCGGTGGGCGCGACGGCCCGGCGGCCTCAGACGTCGAGGTTGTCGGCGACCGTGCGCAGGATCGCGGCGATCTTCCGACCGTGCGCGGAGTCCGGGTAGCGGCCCCGGTGCAGCCCGTTGGACATCTCGTCGAGCAGCTTGATGAGGTCCTCCGTGATGACCGCCATCTCCTCGGCGGGCTTGCGGACGTTCTTCGCCACCGACGGGGCCCGGTCGAGGATCCGGGCGGACAGCGCCTGCGCGCCGCGCCGCCCCTGGGCCACCCCGAACTCCATCCGGGTGCCCGGCTTCACCGAGGTGGCACCGGAGGGCAGCGCCGAGGAGGGCAGGAACACTTCCTGGCCGTCGTCGGCCGCCAGGAAGCCGAAGCCCTTCTTCGCATCGAACCACTTGACCTTGCCGGTGGGCACGCTGTCTCCCTCGTCCTCGTGTTCGTGGAGGGGTGGCCCGTCGGTCCTGCCGCCGGGCCACCCTGTGGAACCTCCCATTCTAGCCCTGCCCCGCGGGCGAGGGCCGCCGGGGCGCGGTCACCGGCACACCGTTGCGCTCGGTACCCTGGAGCCATGCCTGCTTCCGACGACCGTGCGGCCGCGCCCGCGAACCGCAGCGCCCGGCGACCCGGGTTCGACGTCCTCGGCCTCGCCGCGGTCGTGCTCGGCCTGGTGTGCGCCGTGTGCCTCGCCCTGCTGCTCGTGCTCAAGGCCGCCGGCGCGGACCCCTGGGACGGGCTCACGGTGATCCCGTGGTTCGCGTTCCCGGTGGCGTTCCTGCTGTTCTGCGCGGTCCTCGTGCGCTCCCTGCTGCGCCGACGACGGGCCTGAGCCGTGCTCCCGGACGGACTGCTCCGGGATCTCGCGTCCCGCTCGCCCGCCGAGCTGGGCGAGCTGCTCACCGCCCGGCCCGACGCCGCGCGCCCGGGCACGGACTCCGTCGAGGACCTCGCCGAGAACCTGCTGTCCCGGGCCGGGCTGCGCCGGGCCCTCGACTGCCTGTCCCGGCCCGAGCTGGACGCGGTCGAGCGCGCCGTGGTGCTGGGCCCGTCGGACGACTCCGCGGCCCGTCTGCCGGCCGGTCCGCCCTGGGACCGCCTGCACCGCCTGGCCCTCGCCCACCGGGACGGCGAGGCGCTGCGCCTGGTGCCCGGGCTGGCCGAGGCCCTCGGCCGCTACCCGGCGGGACTCGGCCGCCCGCAGCCGGTGCTCGCCGCCCTGGCCGCCCGGCTGCGCGGCGAGGCGCCGCCCGCGCCGGGAGCCGGGAGCCCGGCCTGGACCGCCGAGGAGCTCGCCCGGTGGCCCGCCTCCGTGCGGGCGGTCCTGGAACGCTTCCGCTCCCGGCCCGTGGGATCCCTGCCGGACGCGCTGCGCCGGACCGACCCGGCCGCCGATGCGGACTCCCGGCCGGTCGACTGGCTCCTGGCCCACGGCGTCCTGCTGCCCGTGGACGCCCGGCACGTGGAGCTCCCCCGGGAGGTCGGCCTGCTCCTGCGCGGCCCCGGTCCCTGGACCGCGACCTCCCCGGAGCCGCCCGCCCCACCCGCCGCCCGCGTGCCCGGGCGGCTGCGGGACAACGCCGCCGCCGCCGCGGTCGAGCAGCTGCTGCGCCGGACCGCCGCCCTGCGCGCCGAGCTGCGGGCCCGGCCGCTGACCACCCTGCGGGCGGGCGGGATCGGCGTGCGCGAGCTCCGCCGGCTGCGCTCCGCCCTGGGGATCGAGCACCCCGAGCTCGTCCGGCTCCTCGGCCTGGGCGAGCTGTCCGGGCTCGTGCGGCTGGACCCGGACACCTCGTCCTGGCGCCCCGCGCCGGCGCCCTTCGAGGACGCCGCGCGCCCCGACCAGTGGTGGCACCTGGTGCGGTCGTGGCTGGCCTCCGACGTCGTCCCCTCCGCGGTGGGGCTGCCCCTCGCGGACGGCACGGTCGTCGGGGTCCTGACCCGCGGCACGCACGCCCCGGAGGCCCCGGTGGTGCGCCGGACCCTGCTGGCCGCCCACACCGAGCTGGCCGGGCGCGCACCGGGGGGCCACGGACCCGAGGACGTCCTGGCCCTCGCCCGCTGGCGGCGCCCGCGCCTGGCCCGCGCCCTGGTCCGGTGGGGCCCGGGCATGCTGACGGAGGCCGCCGAGCTCGGGCTGCTGGGCGCCGACGCCCTCACGGAGCCCGGCCGGGCCCTCGTCGAGGACCGGCCCGAGGACGCCGTCCGCGCCGTGACCGGGTGGCTGCCCGCACCCGCGCGGACGGTGGTGCTGCAGAGCGACCTCACGGCGACGGCCACCGGCTACCTCGCGCCCGACGTGGCCCGTGCCCTGGACCGGCTGGCGGAGCCGGAGGGCCACGGCCCCGTCCCGCGGCACCGCTTCGGCGAGCGCTCCCTGCACCGGGCGCTCGACGCCGGCTGGACACCGTCCTCGATCCTGGCGTGGCTCGAGGAGCACAGCCGGGGCCCCGTGCCGCAGGCCCTGGCATACCTGGTCGAGGAGGTCGGCCGGGCGCACGGACGGATCCGGATCACCAGGGCGGACTGGGTGCTCACCGGCGAGGACGCGCTGCTGGAGGCGCTCGCCGGCTCCCCCGGCCTCGCGGGGCGCCGGCTGCGCCGGCCCGCCCCGGGCGTGCTCGTGGTCGACGCCGGCGAGGAGGCGTCCGACCGGCGCCGGGCGCCGGACGGCCGGGCGGGCGGGCTCCGGCAGCTCGCGGCCGCCGTCCGGGCCACGGGCACGGAGCCCGCGCTCGACGTCGCCCCCGCCGAGGACGCCCCGCCGGAGCCGGCCGCCGACCCGACCCTGCTGCTCGAGGTGCCCGCGCCGCGCCTGCCCGTCCCCTCCGCCGCGGAGATCCAGGTCCTGGTGGACCGGCTCACCGGGCGGGACCGTGCGCGGCACCCGGGCGACGACCTTGCCGACGCCCCTGCCGACGACCCGACCGACAGCGGAGGAGCCGCCCCGTGGGACCCCTGATCGTCCAGAGCGACCGGACCGTGCTGCTCGAGCTCGACCACGAGGACGCCGACGCCGCCCGGCGCGAGCTCGCGGCCTTCGCCGAGCTCGAGCGCGCCCCCGAGCACGTGCACACCTACCGCATCACGCCGCTGGGGCTGTGGAACGCCCGGGCCGCCGGCCTGGACGCCGAGCAGGTGCTCGACGTCCTGCTCACCCGCTCCCGCTTCCCGGTGCCGCACGCCCTGCTGCTGGACATCGACGAGACGATGTCCCGCTACGGCCGCCTGGTGCTGGAGAAGGACCCCGTGCACGGTCTCGTGCTGCGCAGTTCCGACGCCCCCGTGCTGGAGGAGATCGCCCGGCACCGGAAGATCGCCCCGCTGCTCGGGCCCCGCATCGACGGCGCCACCACGGTGGTGCACGCGAGCGCCCGCGGTCAGCTCAAGCAGCTGCTGCTCACCGTGGGGTGGCCCGCCGAGGACCGGGCCGGCTACGTGGACGGGACCCCCCACCCGATCGCCCTGACGGAGACGGACGGCGTCACGGGCGAGGCGTGGGCGCTGCGCCCGTACCAGCGCCACGCGGTGGAGAACTTCTGGGCGGGCGGCAGCGGCGTCGTCGTCCTGCCCTGCGGTGCCGGCAAGACGCTGGTCGGCGCCGGGGTGATGGCCGCGAGCTCGACGACGACGCTCGTGCTGGTCACGAGCACGGTCTCGGCGCGGCAGTGGAAGGCCGAGCTGCTGCGCCGGACCACCCTGACGGAGGACGAGATCGGCGAGTACTCCGGGACCGTCAAGGAGGTCCGCCCGGTGACGATCGCCACCTACCAGGTGCTGACGGCGCGCCGTGGCGGGATCCACCCGCACCTCGAGCTGCTCGACGGCCACGACTGGGGGCTGATCGTCTACGACGAGGTGCACCTGCTGCCCGCCCCCGTGTTCCGGATGACCGCCGAGCTGCAGGCGCGGCGCCGGTTGGGCCTGACGGCCACCCTGGTGCGCGAGGACCACCGCGAGGGCGAGGTGTTCTCCCTCATCGGCCCGAAGCGCTACGACGCGCCGTGGCGGGAGATCGAGGCCCAGGGCCACATCGCCCCCGCCGACTGCGTCGAGGTCCGGGTGGAGCTCCCCCTCGCGGACCGGATGGCCTACGCCTCCGCGGAGGACGCCGACCGGCACCGCCTCGCCTCGTCCTCCGCGCACAAGCTCGACGTCGTGGCCCGGCTCGTGGCCCGCCACCGCGGGGAGCCGGTGCTCGTGATCGGGCAGTTCCTGGACCAGCTCGACGAGCTGGGCGCGCTGCTGGCCGCCCCGGTGCTCAACGGCAGCACCGGCACGGCCCGGCGGGAGAAGCTCTTCGCCGCGTTCCGGGCCGGGGAGCTGCCGGTGCTCGTGGTCTCCAAGGTCGCGAACTTCTCGGTGGACCTGCCGGAGGCCTCGGTCGCGGTGCAGGTCTCAGGGGCCTTCGGCTCGCGCCAGGAGGAGGCGCAACGCCTGGGCCGGCTGCTGCGGCCCAAGCACGACGGCCGCCCGGCGACCTTCTACACCGTGGTGGCCCGCGACACCGTGGACGCCGACTACGCGGCCCGGCGCCGTCGCTTCCTCGCGGAGCAGGGCTACGCCTATCGGATCGTCGACGCCGCCGCCGTCGAGGCCCCCGGCGAACTCCCCGAGGATCGGTGAACGCCGTTCAGGCGGCGTTCAGGGTGTTCCGAGAAAATGGGCGGCGTGAAGAACGACAACCCCGAAGCGAAACTGCTCGTCGTCGACGACGAGCCCAACATCCTCGAGCTGCTGGCCACGTCCCTGCGCTTCGCCGGCTTCGAGGTGGTCACCGCCGCCAACGGCCGTGACGCCCTCGCCAAGGCGGAGTCCGAGGACCCGGACCTCGCCGTGCTCGACGTCATGCTGCCGGACATGGACGGCTTCACCGTGACCCGCAAGCTCCGTGCGTCCGGCCGGCACTTCCCCATCCTCTTCCTGACCGCCAAGGACGAGACCGAGGACAAGGTCACGGGACTGACCGTGGGCGGTGACGACTACGTCACCAAGCCCTTCAGCCTCGACGAGGTGGTCGCCCGCATCCGCGCGGTCCTGCGCCGCACCCAGCCCGCCGAGGAGGACGACTCCCGGCTGCGCGTGGACGACCTGGTCCTCGACGACGACGCGCACGAGGTGTTCCGGGGCGAGCGCGAGATCGACCTGTCCCCCACCGAGTTCAAGCTGCTGCGCTATCTCATGCTCAACCCGAACCGGGTGCTGTCCAAGGCGCAGATCCTCGACCACGTGTGGGAGTACGACTTCAACGGGGACGCCTCGATCGTGGAGTCCTACATCTCCTACCTGCGCCGGAAGATCGACAACGACCCGGAGCTGCCGCCGCTGATCCACACCAAGCGCGGCGTCGGGTACCTCCTGCGGTCCCAGCACAAGAACCACTGACCCGGGCCCGGGATGCACACCCTGTCCTCCCGGTGGCGCTCGGCCTCGCTGCGCTCGCAGCTCATGGTGCTCACGGGCCTGCTCCTGGCGCTGTCCATCCTGGTGACGAGCTTCGTGGCGATCTCGGTGCTGCGCACCTCGCTCCTGAACGACATCGACCGCGGCCTGCGGGACTCCGTGCAGACGGTGTCCGCGGTCCTGGTGGCCGACATGGGCGGCTCGCAGGGCGCCCAGGTGCCGCACGCCGGGTTCCTGCTCGACGCCGAGGGCGAGATGCTCGCCGAGGCGGTGCACACCCCGGAGGGCGTGCTGGAGCGGCGGCCGGACCTGTCGCAGGTCGACCTCGACCACGTGCGGCAGAACCCCTTCGAGCCGACCACCGTGGGCTCCGTGGGCGCCCCGGACCGCCGGTGGCGGGTGGTCGCGGCCGAGACGGAGCGGCTGAACCTCGTGGTGGCGGTCGCCGAGCCGCTCGACGACATGAACTCGATGCTGAGCGCGGTGACGCTCCTGACGCTGAGCTTCGGCGTGGCGACCCTGTTCGCCGCCATGGCGGTGGGCTGGGTCCTCGTCACCCGGGCGTTCGCGCCCCTGCACCGCGTGGAGCAGACCGCCGCCCGGATCGCGGAGGGCGACCTCTCCCAGCGCATGGAGGGCTACAACCGGCAGACCGAGATCGGTCAGCTCTCGGCGTCGCTCAACGCGATGCTCGGACACATCGAGGACGCCTTCGACGCCCGCACCCGCTCCGAGACGAAGCTGCGGCGGTTCGTGGCCGACGCCTCCCACGAGCTGCGCACTCCCCTGGTGACCATCCGCGGCTACTCGGAGCTCTACCGGCACGGCGCCCTGCAGGAGCCCGAGGACGTGGCCGGGGCGATGTCCCGGATCGAGTCCGAGGCGAAGCGGATGACGCAGCTCGTGGAGGACCTCCTGATGCTGGCGCGCCTCGACGAGCGGCGGCCCGCCGAGAACGTCGACGTGGACCTGCTGCACCTCGCGTTCGACGCGGCCGGGGACGCCCGCGCCTCCGCCCCCGACCGGCGGATCGGGGTGGAGGGCCTGCACGGCGGCGGACCGGTCTCGGCGTGGGTGCACGGCGACGAGTTCCGGCTGCGCCAGGTCGTGGCGAACCTCGTGACCAACGCGCTGCGCTACACCCCGGACGGGACCCCGATCGAGATCGCGGTGGGCGTGGAGGGCTCGGTCGACGACTCGTTCAACGCCGTCCTGCAGGTGCGCGACCACGGCCCGGGCATCCACGGCGAGGACGCGGAGCGCGTCTTCGAGCGCTTCTACCGGGCGGACTCCTCCCGCACGCGGGAGACCGGCGGCACGGGGCTGGGGCTGTCCATCGTGGCCGCCATCGTCCAGCAGCACGACGGCACCGTGCGGCTCACCGAGACCCCGGGCGGCGGGGCCACGATGACCGTGCGCGTGCCGGGCATCGAGCCCGCCGACGACGCCCCCGAGGTGTGAGCGGCTCCGTCAGGACTCGTCGGTGCCCTGGTGGAAGCGCAGCTGCCAGGGGCCCAGCTCGTTGCGGGAGTCCTCCCGGATCCACAGGGAGCTGCGCAGGCTCGTGCGGTCCCCGGCCGTGAGCCGGTAGACGAGGTGCACGGCCGCCGGCCCGAGCTCCGTGGCCTCGAGCACGTGCACGTCCACCGCACCGAGCGCCGGTTCGCGGGGCAGCCGGTCGAGGACGTCCGCCCGGGAGCACCACGTGCCCGAGGCCCCGACCTCGGTGAAGGCCTCGTGCAGCAGCTGGCCCAGCCGTCCCGGGTCCGCCCGGACCTCGGGGCGGAGCAGCTCCCGCTCGAGCGCCTGGACGGTCTCCCCCGCCGTCCGGCCGCGGGCCAGCTCCTCCTCGTGGGCGAGCAGCTCGCTCAGCAGGTCGGGATCGTGGCGGTCCTCGGGGGCCTCCGGCTCCCGGACGGCCACCGGCCTCCCGGCGCCCGCCGGCGCGGCGGTGCCGCGGGGTCCCGCGCCGTCGAAGCCCGGCCCCTCGGGGGCGGGACGTCCGGTCTGGAACGCGGTGGCCACCGCCCGGGCGCGGACGTCGGCGGCCTCGTTGAGCTCGTGGCCGGCGTGGCCCTTGACCCACTCGAAGTGCACGTCCCGGCCCGCCATCGCGGCGTCCAGGGCCTTCATGAGCTCCACGTTGAGGACGGGCTTGCCGTCCCGCTTCTTCCAGCCCTTCTTCTTCCAGCCGGGCATCCACTTCGTGATGGAGTTGATGACGTACTGGCTGTCGCACAGCACCCGCAGGGGCTCGTCGGGGCGGTGTGCCGTGGCCTCGAGCAGGTCCAGGACGGCCTTGAGCTCGCCCATGTTGTTCGTCCCGTGCGGCCACCCGCCGGCCCGCCAGGTGTCGTCGTCGATGTACCAGGCCCATCCCGCGGGGCCGGGGTTGCCCAGGGCGGAGCCGTCGGCGGCAGCAGTGATCGTCATGGACCCATCTTTTCACGGCCTCCCGGACCCGGACGCCACGGCCCGGCACGGCGCCGCCGCGCCGCGGGCTCAGTCGCCGGGCACCTGCTCGAGCTGCTGCTGGGCGACCGAGAGCACCCCGGCGACCTTCGACAGCTGCACCGCCGCAGTGCGCAGGTCCGTCTTCCCGTCGACCCGCAGCAGCAGCTCCACCTCGGCCCCCTCGAGCATCCGGCTCGAGACCACGGAGGCGCTGAGCTGCAGCTCGTCGACCACGGTCAGGACCTCGCGCAGCACCCCGTGCCCGTCCTCGTAGCGCAGCCGGAGGCCCTGGGGCGCCAGCATGCGGGGCAGACGCCGGGAGAGCGGGGTCAGCAGGAGCGCGGAGAAGAAGTGCAGGCCCGTGGCGACGACGGCGAGCGGCACCAGCCCGGCCCCGCAGGCCATGCCGATGGCGGCGGAGAGCCAGATGCTCGCGGCCGTGGTGAGTCCGTGCACCACGTCCCGGTTGGTGAAGATCACGCCCGCGCCGAGGAAGCCGATGCCCGTGATGACCTGGGCCGCCACCCGGGAGGGATCGGGACCGGCGCCGATGCCGGGCAGGGCGCCGAAGCCGTAGGCCGAGACGAGGGTGAACACCGCCGACCCGGTGCCGACCAGGGCATGGGTGCGCAGCCCGGCGCTCTTGCGCCGCAGGCGCCGCTCGAGGCCCACCAGGGACGTGAGCCCGAAGGCGATCAGCACGAGTGCGATCTGGACGGGGACCGCGTCCCACACGACGACGCCCACGACGCCTCCTCCGGCAGCTGGTCCTCCTGATTGAACACCACTTCCGGCACCGGGGGCACCGGGGGCGGGGACGACGACGGGCCGGGCACCTCCGCGAGGTGCCCGGCCCGTGCCGGATGCGTGCCGGGCACGCTCGACGGATCAGCCGTCGATCACATCATGCCGCCCATGCCGCCCATGCCGTCGTCGGCACCGGCGCCGGCACCCGCGGGCTCCGGCTTGTCGGCCACGACGGCCTCAGTGGTGAGGAACAGCCCGGCGATGGACGCCGCGTTCTGCAGCGCGGAGCGGGTGACCTTGACCGGGTCGTTGATGCCCGCGGCCATCAGGTCCTCGTACTCGCCGGTGGCGGCGTTGAGGCCGTGGCCCATGGCCAGCCCGCGGACCTTGTCCACGACCACGCCGGCCTCGAGGCCGGAGTTGATGGCGATCTGCTTGAGCGGGGCGTCGATGGCGACCTTGACGATGTTCGCGCCGGTGGCCTCGTCACCCGTGAGCTGCAGCTTGTCGAACGCCTTCTGGCCGGCCTGGATCAGGGCCACGCCGCCGCCGGCGACGATGCCCTCCTCCACAGCGGCCTTCGCGTTGCGCACGGCGTCCTCGATGCGGTGCTTGCGCTCCTTGAGCTCGACCTCGGTGGCGGCACCGGCCTTGAGGACGGCCACGCCGCCGGCCAGCTTGGCCAGCCGCTCCTGCAGCTTCTCGCGGTCGTAGTCCGAGTCCGAGTTGTTGATCTCGGCGCGGATCTGGGCCACGCGGCCCTCGATCTCCTCGGCGGTGCCGGCGCCGTCGACGATGGTGGTCTCGTCCTTGGTCACGACGACCTTGCGGGCCTGGCCCAGCAGGTCCACGGTGGCGGTCTCGAGGGAGAGTCCGACCTCCTCGGTGATGACCTGGCCACCGGTGAGGATGGCGATGTCGGCCAGCTGCGCCTTGCGGCGGTCGCCGAAGCCGGGGGCCTTGACGGCCACGGACTTGATGGAGCCGCGCATCTTGTTGAGCACCAGCAGGGCCAGGGCCTCGCCCTCGACGTCCTCGGCGATGATCAGCAGCGGCTTGCCGGCCTGCATGACCTTCTCGAGCACGGGGACCAGGTCCTTGACCGCGGAGATCTTGGAGTTGACCACGAGGATGTAGGGATCCTCGAGGACGGCCTCCTGGCGGTCGGCGTCGGTGACGAAGTACCCGGACAGGTAGCCCTTGTCGAAGCGCATGCCCTCGGTCAGCTCGAGGTCCAGCCCGAAGGTGTTGGACTCCTCGACCGTGATCACGCCCTCCTTGCCGACCTTCTCCATCGCCTGGGCGATGAGGCGGCCGATCTCGGGGTCGCCGGCGGAGATCGACGCCGTGGCGGCGATCTGCTCCTCGGTCTCGACCTCCTTGGCGGAGGCCAGCAGCTCCTCGGTGACCGCGGCGACGGCCTTCTCGATGCCGCGCTTGAGGCTCAGCGGGTCGGCGCCGGCGGCCACGTTGCGCAGGCCCTCCTTGACGAGCGCCTGGGCGAGCACG
>NZ_JBHVDI010000122.1:0-12112 GCF_042802875.1 Kocuria sp. NPDC057446
GGGCGGGTCCGCCCCGCGCGGGCCCCGGGCTCAGACGGACGGGAGGTCGTGCAGGTTGTTGCAGACGGTGTCCTCCGAGGCGGCCCACAGCCGCTTCTCGCACCCGGCGGACACCACGCGGACCCGCAGCTGCCCCGACGATCCGGGGACGTAGTAGAGGTGGACCCCGCTCTCGATGTCCCGGATGATGCGGGTGGTCGACCGCGGGGACCACATCTCGGTGGGATTGCACAGCGCGACGATGTTCCCGAGGGGGTCCGTGCGGACTCCCGTGACGGGTCGCTGGTCGGTCATCGGCGAAACTCCTGAACTCGTGCCCCCGGCCGGCGACGCCGGCCGCGGGGATCGGTCGTATACCACGGTGTCGGCCCGGGCGCGACCCTCGTCGAGGACCGCGTGCCGGCCGTCCGGCAATTGTGTTTGCTTTTGACGCTCCCGTGGCGTTCGCTTTTGACTCACAGCGCCCCGCCCGGGATCATCGGTGCCTGAGCCCTCTTCCGCCGCGGACCTGGATCCTGGTCCGCGGGACCGGAGAGGACGGCGCTCGGACCACGGCCTTCGGGGGAAGGCAGGTCCGCGGCGCACCGGGGACAGTGATCATGACAGTGGGGGATCATGACAATGGATGGGGAACACTCGATCAGGCTGCGGCTTCTCGGCAACGTCGAGGTCGAGCTGGACGGCACCGTACTGGCCCTGGGCCACCGGCAGCAGCGCCTGCTGGCCGCGCTCGCCGTCCTCGGCCCCAAGCCGCGCCGCTTCCTCGGCGAGCTGCTGTGGCCCGACCGGACCGCGGAGCGTGCGATGGGCAGCCTGCGCACCACCGTCTTCAACATCTCGCGCCAGGTGCCGGGGGCCGTGGGGACCCGCGGCAACAACATCGCCCTGGCGGAGCCGGTCACCGTGGACCTGCACGAGCTGCGCGAGTCCTTGCACTGTGCGGCGACGGCCACGGCCCCCGTGACCGAGGACCCCTGGTTCCTGTCCCCCGACGGCGCGCAGCTGCTGCCGGGCTGGTACGACGGCTGGGTCATGGCCGAGCAGGACCGGCTCCGGACCCTGTACGTCAACGCCGTGGAGCACCTCGCCCGCCTGTCCCTCGAGCACGGGGACTTCTACCGGGCGCACGTGCTCGCCGACAACGTCCGGGCCCTGGACCCGCTGCGGGAGAGCGCGGTCCGTGTGTCCATCGAGGCGGACCTGGGTCTCGGCAACAACGCCCCGGCCCTGCAGACCTTCCGCAGCTTCTGCAGCACGATGGCCGACGAGCTCGGGGCGCCGCCCTCCCCGCAGATCACCCAGCTGATGGGTCACATGCGCAGCGCCTGACGCGCCACCACGGAGCGCGCTGCCGGCCTCCGCACCGCTCCCGGCCGGCACGTTCCCGTCGGGGAGGTCGGAGGAGGGGCGGTGTCCCCGCGACCCGGTGCCGGGCCGCGGGGACACCTTGTGGCTGCTCATGACCGGGTCATCGTCCCGAGGTCACCGCGGCCGCGGCCGAGCGCACCGGGATGCCGCGCCAGGCGGTGTGGGGCAGCAGCTGCTCGCCCTTCATCACCAGCGACAGCGCGTCCACCGAGGCGCCCGCGCCGACGGTCGTGTCGTAGAGCACGATGGAGCGCGCGCCGACGCTGGCCCCGGGGAGGATCTCCACGTGGGACATCTTCATCACGCGGTCCTCGAAGAGGTGCGTCTGCAGGGACACCTCCGTGGAGACGGCGGCGTCGTCGCCGATGTGGACGAGGTCGAACTCGGTCAGGTAGGTCGTGCCGATGTAGGTCCGCCGCCCGATCTGGGCGCCGAACAGGCGCAGGACCGGACCGATCAGCGGCGTGCCCACGAGCCCGCCGATGAGGGCGGGGACCGCCGCGGACTCGTACACGCCGGTGACGAACTCGCTGCGCCGGACGAAGTTGTCCCACAGCGGCTCGACGCGCTGGCGGTAGCGGCCCACGATCGCCCACTTCAGGACGACGACGGCGAGGACCACGGTCAGACCGGTGGCCAGCGCGATGAGCGGCAGCACGGCGACGAAGCCCAGCAGCGTCAGCTCGGGCACGAGGGCCACCGAGGCCAGCAGCCCCAGGTAGCCGATCAGCCCGATCAGCGCCGGCGGGACCGTGATGCGCAGCGCCTCGATGACGAGGCGCGCGACCACCTTGCTGCGCGAGGGACGGAAGGTGAGGCTCTCGTCGTAGTTGCCGCTGTCCTGCCGGCGCGGCAGGAACATGGCGGGCGAGCCCAGCCAGGACGTGCCGTCGGGCACGTCGGCCGGGGGCACCGAGGCGACGCCCACCAGGGAGCCCTCGCCCATCCGGGTGCCCGAGGGCACGAACGCGGCGTTGCCCACGAACGAGCGGTCCCCCACCACGGTGCGCTCCATGTACAGGTGGCCGTGGTGGTAGACGGCGCTGCCCACGCTGGCCATGTCCGCGACGAAGCTGCCCTCGCCGAGGGTGAGGAGGTCCGGGTCGACGTGGCCGACCGTGGAGACCTCGGAGCGCGGGCCGACCTTGGCGCCCAGGGCGCGCAGCCAGGGCACGGTGTACATCGTGGCGTAGAGGGCGTTGGTGCTCTCCAGGCTGGTGGACAGCAGCTGGTCGGCCATCCACTTGCGCACGCCCAGCCCGCTGCGCACGGGGTGGATGCCGGTGGGCGTGCGGCGCAGGACGATCTTCCGTCCGGCCGCGACCACGGCGCAGACCGTGAGCACGTAGACGACGCCGACCGCAGGGGTGAGGGCGAGCCCCACCGGGAGGCCGAACTCCAGGGCCGCGGCCCAGATCATCAGGAAGGACGGCAGCACCAGGACGAAGGGCATCAGCTCGAGCACCAGCCAGCCCAGGAGCAGCCCGGCCGCGAGCGGGGCCGGCCAGCGTCCGCTGGGCAGCGGGCGCCGCTCCATCCGCTCGAGCAGCTCGTCGTCGCCGTCACCGGGCCGGGCCGGGGAGCCGAGCCAGTGCTCGCCGGCGGGGATCGTCTGGTTGCGGGAGGCCAGGGACTGCTCGGCCAGGCGCGCGCCGTCCTCGATCCGGGTGCCCGGCTGCAGGAGGGCGTTGGCCCCCACGAACGCGTCGTCGCCGATGTGCACCGGCGCGATGGTCACCCACCCCTCCTCGACCTGTGCGGTCTGCACGGAGGAGTTGTAGCCGATGCTGGCGCCGGAGCCGATGGTGACGAGGGAGGGCAGGCCGATGGCGGCGGTGCCCACGTGGGCGTCCGGGCCGACCCTGGCGCCCAGCAGGCGCAGGTAGACGGCGGCCATCGGGGTGCCGGTCAGGAGGCTGAGCGGCGAGAGCCGGGTCAGCCCGTCGATGCACCACAGCAGGAAGTACTGCCGGCCCCAGAGGGCGTGGTGCCCGGGTCTGACGAGCCGGCCCAGCACCCGGGAGCCGAGGAACGGCAGGAAGAAGCGGGCGAGCACGGAGACCACGACGCCGACGAGGAGCATGTCCCACATCAGGGCGTAGCTGAACTGCCCGCCGTAGGAGTACAGGACCGCGGCGAGCGGGGAGCCGACGAGCATGGCCGCCAGGACCATCGTGGTGACCTGCGCGATCCCGCACAGTGCCACCCGGCCGCTGGTGTGGTGCAGCGGCGCGGGGCGGTCGTCCGGGGCGGCCACGGCGGGGACGGCCGCCGGAGCGGCGTCCAGGTGGCGCGCCAGGTCCCGGACGGTCGGGTAGGTGTAGATGTCGGCGATGGAGATGTCCTGGTCCGGGTGCGCCCGGCGCAGCTCGGACGTGGCGGTCGCGGCGAGCAGCGAGTGCCCGCCCAGCTCCATGAAGAAGTCGGCCTCGACCGAGAGCTGGTCCTCGGGGATGCGGAAGACCTTCGACCACACCTCCGTGATCCCCCACTCGGTGTCCGTCCCCGGCGGGACCAGGCCCATCGTCGTCACGAAGCGCGGTGTGCTGGGCTCCGGCAGGTTCTTCCGGTCCACCTTGCCGCTGACCATCATCGGCATCGCGGGCAGGATCTCGTAGAAGGAGGGCACCATGTACGGCGGCAGCGCCGCGACCACGGAGTCGTGGAGCAGCTCGAAGAGGGCGCGCTCGTCGCGCACCGGGGCGCGCAGGGTCAGGAACGCCGCGACGTCGTCGCCGCCGGAGACGAGCTTGACGGCGGCGTCCGCCACCGCGTCCTCCCGGCGCAGCACGTTCTCGATCTCCTGCAGGTCCGCGCGGTGACCGCGGATCTTCACCTCGCTGTCGGCGCGGCCGAGGTACTCGATCTCGCCGTCGGGCATGATCCGGCCCAGGTCGCCGGTGCGGTAGATCCGCCCGGCCCGGGGCCCGTCCGGGTGCGGGCGGAACCGCTCCTCGGTCACGTGCGGCAGGTTGACGTAGCCGCGGGCCACGCCCGGTCCGGCGATGCAGATCTCGCCCGGCTCGCCGTCGGGGACCTCGTTCATCTGCTCGTCGAGGATCCGCACCTCGTAGGTGGGCAGCGGCTTGCCGATGGTCACGGGCCGTCCGGGGGCCAGCTCGCCCCACGTGGCCGTCACGGTGCCCTCGGTGGGGCCGTAGGTGTTGAGCATCCGGCGCTCGGGGGTGGACCACCGGTCCACGAGGTCGGCGGGGCAGGCCTCGCCGCCCACCAGGATGCTGCGGATGCGGGGCAGGTCGTGCTCCAGGGTGGCCAGGACGGTCGGCACGCAGTAGAGCACCGAGATCTCCATGCGCTGCAGGAACTCGGCGAGCCCCTGCCCCAGGCGGGCGTCGTCGGTGGGACCGGCGACCAGGGACGCGCCCACGGCCCAGGTCGGCCAGATCTCCTCGATGGAGAAGTCGAACGCGATGGTCATGCCCTGGTAGACGCGGTCCTCGGGGCGGACGTCGTAGACCTCGGGCACGATCTCGATGAAGTTGCAGATGCTCGAGTGCGCGATCTCGACGCCCTTCGGGCGGCCGGTCGAGCCCGAGGTGTAGATGATGTAGCACGTCGGATCGCCCTCGTGGCGGACCGTGGGGCGGTGCGCGGGCGCCTCCTCGAGCCGCTCGCCGATCCTGCCGACGTCGACGACGTCGGCGGGCGCGTCCTCGACGACGGCCACGAACTCGGCGGAGGTCAGCATGAGGGACAGGTCCGAGTCCTCGGCGATGAACTGGACGCGGTCCGCGGGCAGGTTCGGGTCGATGGGGACGAAGGTGGCGCCCGTCTTGAGGATCGCCAGGAGGGACGCGTAGAGCATCGTGGAGCGCTGGAGCAGGATGCCGACGCGGTCGCCCGCGCTCAGGCCGTAGCCGGCGATCAGGTGGGCCAGACGGTTGGCGAGCTCGTCGAGCTCCGCGTACGTGTAGGCGCGGCCGTCGGCGTGCAGCGCCTGGGCGTCGGGGGTGAGATCGCAGCTGCGCTCGAAGAAGTGGTGCAGCCGGGTGGGCCTGGTCTCCGTGCTCCGGACGCCCCGTGTCGAGGGCTCCGTCCACGGAAGCGCTCCGGTGGGGCCTCCCTGCGCGGCAGCCTCGTCCCACAGCACGCGCTCTGCCGCCGCAGCCTTGTCGCGGCGCTGAGAGCGATGTGGCACTGAGGTCATGTCCAACTCCTTTCGATGCACGGGCACCGGTGTTACCGGCACGTCCGTTCTACGGAGCGGGGTGTTATGGCCTCCTCACGGATCCGTCACGGCGGCGTTATCGCGGCGTTATCGATGCGTTCGCCTCCGGAGCCGTCAGGGATGATGCCGTTCCCCACGGGGCCGGTGGTGGGGAAGATCACAGCCGGTCGTCCCGCCCAGTGAGACGTTCTCGACTGCAATCGCGCGGATCCCGCGCTCGGGGACCTCGGCCGGGGGCCGGGCGGCCGGATGTGCGGGGCAGCGGCGGCAGTGCGGCGACGCCGCGCCAGGCGTCCGCGTCCGCCACGGCCCTGTGGGCCGAAGAGGTCGCAGTGTTACCTTTCGTGAACGCCTGTGGGGTGGGTTTGCCGGCCGCCGAGCGGGCCGAGGACCGCCCCTCCGTGCCGCGGCGCGGTGCCGGGCGGGCTGTGCTGCTCAGGCCGCCGCGAGGCCCGCCGGCCAGCCCGGGGTCCTGAGCCGGCGCCGGAGGGTGCTGCCCGGCCGGGCACCGGTGAACTCGCCGTCGGCGCCGCACGCCGCGACCCATCCGGGGGCGTCCTGGCCCAGCACGTGCGCGGCGCGGGCGTAGGCCTGGGCCTCCACCGCGCTCGGCGCGGCGACCACGACGCGGTCCCACGGGCTCGCCACGGCGGCGCCGGTCACCGGGTTGACCAGGTCGCCCCCGGGGCCCTCCACCACCGCGAGACCACGCCGGCCGCGCTCGACGAGGACCGCCCGGATCCCCGGCTCCACGCCGCCGCAGGAGCCTGCGGTCCGGGCCGGCGGCGCGGTGCCGACCAGGGCGGCGGCCGCGGCCGGCGGTCCGCCCACGGCGCACACCCCGCCGAGCTCGGCGACCAGCGCGTGACCGGGATGCGCTTCCGCGAAGAGCCGGACCGTGCGGTCCGCCGCCCACGCCTCCGCCACGGGCACGAGGTCCAGGACCGTGCCCCGTCCCATGCGCAGCCGCCGGGTGGGCACGTCCAGCTCGAGGCTGCCGATGCCGGGCGCCGGCTGCGGCTCGAGCCCGTCCAGGACCCGCCAGGCGGCCGCGCCGGTGGTGGGGTCGGTGAGCCCGCTCGTGAGGCGGGCGGTGAGCAGGGCGGCCGCGACGATGCCGGCCAGCACGGGCCCCACGACGACGTCGACGTCCTCGTGCTCGGCGAACCGGTTGAGCAGGGACAGCTCCGAGTCGATGCGCTCGGGCGAGACGGCCCGGGCGACCTCGTCGCGCACGCGCTCGGCGATCCGAAGCGCCTCGGCCTGGAGGTCCGGGGCGGGCGCGCGCACGGCGTCCGGGGCGCGGGGCGGGATCGGGGTGGGCATGACCGTCTCCTGGCGGTGGGGAGAGACGAGCGACGACAGTGTGCGGGGGGACACGGACAGGTGCTGACGAGCATACGCGCGCCGGGGCCCGGAGGACGGTGACGTGACCGCTCGTTACCGGACCGGGATCGCAGCGCACCGGGGCCGGCCCGGGGCGGCCGCCGGCGGGCCCGCCGGGATGCCGGACGGGATCCCGGCCACCGCGCGCGCCGGGACACCGCGCGGGTCCCCGGCCGCCCCGCCCGCCCAGCGCAGCACCTCGGCGGGCCGGTTCGTGGTGAGCTGCTGGACGCCGAGCGCGCGGCACAGGTCCACGTCCCGTGCGGTGTCGACCGTCCAGACCCGCAGCACGCGCCCCTCGGCCCGCCACTGCCGCACCAGCTCGGGATGGGCCCGGACGAAGTCCAGTCCCGGGCCCACCAGGTCCACGAGGCCCGCGGAGATCACCGGCAGCGCCGGCGGCGCCACGAGCCGCATTCCGGCGTGGAGCACGGCGGCGGCCGTGCGGCCCACGCGCAGGCTGTCCCGGACCGTTCGGCGGGTGGTCGTCTCCACGAGCTGGCAGACGTGCCGGGCGGGCACCGTCTCCAGGAGGTGCCGGACGGCGTCGGGGTGGAAGCTCATGAGCGATATCGTGAGGTTCTCCAGCCGTCCCGTCTCGGGGTCCCAGCCCTCCCGCATCAGCAGGCCCAGGACCTCCTCCTCGAGCCGGTGGCCGAAGGGGCTGGGGTGCTTCGTCTCCACGGCCAGCCCCACGGGCCGGCCCGCCGCCCGCAGCAGGTCCAGCAGCTCGGGCAGGGTGAGCAGCTGACGGTCCGGGGCCCCGTGGCCCGGCGGGATGGGCGTGCCCTTCCAGGAGGTCCAGTCGAGGCGGCGCAGCTCGGCCAGCGTGCGGGCGGAGACGGGCCCGCGGCCGTCGCTGGTGCGGCCCAGCTGGGCGTCGTGGTGCAGGACGAGGTGGCCGTCGCGGCTGAGGTGGACGTCGCACTCCACGCCGTCGGCGCCGTCGAGCAGCGCCTGCACGTAGGCGGCCCGGGTGTGCTCTGGGAAGACCGCGCTGGCCCCTCGGTGCGCGTAGATGATCGGCCGCACGGCGCTCCCTCGGCTGTCGGTCGGGGCGCGGTGGGCCCCGCTCACGCCCAGGCTAGGGAGACGCGGTGAACGCGGGGCCACGGCCCGGCGGACCGGCCGTGAACGACGACGACGCCCCGCGGGCGCGGGGCGTCGTCGTGCGGCGGGCGGCCGGGGTGCGCAGAGGCCCCGGCGCGGGGTCTACTGCCCGCCGGTGATCTCGCCGTGGCCGACCGCGTCGGCCTTCCGGCCCCGCCTGCCGCCGCGGGACGCCCGGTCGCCGATCCGCGGGGCCCGCTCCTCGGGTGCGAGGTCGGCGGGGAACGTCGTGGGCAGCGGCCCGAACGCCTCGTGGGTCGCGGCGATGACCTGCTTGGACATGGCCAGGTTCGCTCCCCCTCCGACGACCGCGCCCACGCCGAACGGCAGCGCTCGGCCGAACACGGCTCCGGTCTGCTTGAGCAGGAAGCGCTTGACGAACATGTTGCGGATGATCCGGCTGACGTCGAAGGTCTTGGAGTCGTCCTTGCCCATCATCAGGCCCCAGGACGACATCATGCCGCGGCCCTTGGTGCCGCTGGCCAGGATCTGGTTCATGACCTGGCGGCCGTCCTCCCCGAGCATGAGCGCCATGACCATGGTGCGGGTCTTCTCGGGGTCCTCGGTGTGCACCCCGTGCAGCTCGGCGACGGCCTGCGCGTACAGGGCGGTGGCCTCGAGGTAGCCGGCCACCGCGAAGGAGGACAGGCCGAGGGAGGCGACGGTGCCGATGCCGGGGACCACCGCGGTGGCGCCCACGGCCCCGCCGCCCACGGTCACGGACCGGACGTAGATCTTCTCGAGCCGCTTGGCGATCTGCTCGGGCGTCTCGTCGGGGTGGTCCGCGCGCTCCTTCTTCACGAAGGCCAGGACCACGGGCCGCTGCACGCGCAGCACGGTGTCGAGCAGCTTGTTCATGGCGGGCTTGGGCTTGCCCTCGTCGTCGAACGCGTTGTTCAGGGGATTCAGGTCCATGGCGGGCTCTCCTTGTGGGGTGCCGGGACGGTGGGTCTCGGCCCACTATATGCACAGCAGGCTGATCGGGCCCCCGGATTCGCCGACGGCGGAGGGCGGTCCGGTTCAGCTCCCCGGCAGCCGGGAGACCGAGGGGTCGACCTGCTGGAAGGAGTCCGGGAACTCGGCCCGCAGCCGGACCAGTTCCCGGGCGAACGCGTCCAGGTCCCGGTCCTCCTGGCTGACCGGCTGCCACTGCCGGGCCGGCAGGGCGTGCCCCTGCTCGTCGAGGGCGACCATGACCATGAGGCAGTTCGTCGTCAGCGCGAGCTCGCCGGTGGCGGGGTCCCCGGACCAGCAGTTCACGGAGATGTGCAGGCCGCGGGCCGCGGTGTGGATGAGCCGCGCCCGCACCTCCACGAGGTGGCCGATGTGCATGGGCCGGTAGAACCGCACGCCCCCGGCGTACACGGCGATGACCGGGCGTCCCGCCCACCGGGCCCCGCAGACGTAGGCGGCCTCGTCGATCCAGCGCATGGCCGTGCCGCCGTGCACCTTTCCGCCCCAGTTGATGTCCGTGGGAGCGGCCAGGAAGCGCAGCACGGTCTCCTCCGCGGTGCCCTCGTCCGTGTACCGCTGCCCGGCCATCAGCTCCTCGATGCCGGTGCGCAGCTCGATCCGCCGCTGCGTGACGGCCGACTGCTGCCGTTCGTACTCCGTCTCGGGGGTCCACTGCGGGACGGGGGTGGGCCGGCCGTCCCCGTCCACGGCCACCATGATGATCAGGCAGGTGTCCTTGAGCGTCACCCCGTGCTCGCGGGGGTCCGCGGAGGCCACCTCCACCCGGATGTGCATCGAGGACCGGCCGGTGTGCACGATCTTGGCCGAGACCTCCACCATGTCGCCCACGCACACCGGGCGGTCGAAGTGGATGTTGCCCACGTACGCCGTGACGCAGTAGGCCCGGGACCAGCCCACGGCGCAGGCGTAGGCTGCCTTGTCGATCCACTCGAGGACGCGCCCCCCGTCCACGGTGCCGGTGCGCCCGGCGTCGGTCGGGGCGGCGAGGAAGCGGAGAACGGCGGTGTCGCGTGCGGCCATGCCTCCCAGTGTGGCACGGCTCACGGGGCGGGCGGTCGCCCCGCCCCACCACGGTCCGCCGCGCGGCCCGCACGGCGGCTCAGCCGGCCGGCGGGGCCCACGCGTTGAGCCGGCGGAGCATGTCCGACTTCTTGCGGGCGTGCCCCTCCATCCGCACGAGGATGTCGTCGAGGGCCTCGATCGCGTCCACCACGAACGGGCCCTTGTTGAGCATGACGCACTCCGCGCGCTGGCCCATCGCCGCGTCCGTGACCTCGGCGCGGGAGGGCAGGCCCCTCTTGGCGAGGGACTCGAGGACCTGGGTGGCCCAGACCACCGGCACGTGGCCGGCCTCGCACAGCCACAGGATCTCCTCCTGCACCTCGGCCATCCGCTCGAACCCGGCCTCGACCGCGAGGTCCCCCCGGGCGATCATCACGCCCACGTCCTGCCAGCGCATGGCCTCCAGGAGCATGGGGGGCAGCGACTCGAAGCCGCCCACGGTCTCGATCTTGAGGGTGACGTCCAGGGCGGTGTTGCCGATCCGCTCGAGTTCCTGCAGCAGGTCGGTCACGTCCTCCTGCGAGCGCACGAAGGACATGTTGACGATGTCGGCGTGCTCGGCCACGAACGGCAGGTGCGAGCGGTCCTCGTCGGTGAGCGCGGAGATGCGCAGGTCCGTCTCGGGCAGGTTGATGCCCTTCCCGGCCTTCAGCCGGGTCCCGTCGGGACCGGCCTGCAGCACCTCCAGCTCGACCTCGTCGGGGCCCACGGACGTGATGCGGCAGCGGATCTTCCCGTCGTCGATCCACGCGGGCTGCCCCTCCCGGACGTCCGTGAACACCTCGGGCAGGGAGCAGCCGATCCGGAAGGGGCTCTCCGCCCGGACCGGGGCGGGCGTGAGGTCCCGGGTCAGCACCACGGTGTCCCCCGCGCGCACGCGCAGGGACTGCTCCACGGCGGGCAGCTCGCCGAGCACGCCCTCCGTGCCGTCCTCGGCCCGCACGGCCAGTCCCGTGGCGAAGTACACGGTCTTGGCGCACTCCACGAGCACGCCGGGGCCGGTGGCCTCGAGCACCCGCAGCGTCCGCCCGGAGCCGCGCGCGTCCTTGAGCCGCAGCCGCTCCCCCGGGATGCGGGCCGCGGTCCAGGCCGCACCGGCCACCGGCACCGCCGGGGCGTCGTCGTCGACCGCAGGATCCGCCTCGCCCAGCCACAGGCGGGCCGGGACGGTCACCCGGCCGCTGCTGTCCCGGGTGGGCTTGATCTTCTCGACCTGCGGGCCGGGCTCGATCGGCCCGGTCCGCAGCTTGGGCCCGGCGAGGTCCATGGCCACGCGGACCTCCCGGCCGAGATCCCGCTCCGCCGCCCGGACGTGGCCGATCATCGCCGCCCACTGCTCCGGGCCGTCGTGCGCGCAGTTGATCCGGGCCACGTCCATGCCGGCGCGGACCATGTCCTGGACGAGCCGGGGGTCCCCGGCGGCCTCCGAGGGGAAGGTGACCATGATGCGGGTGCTGCGCCCCTCCCGGCCCGGGCCGAGCAGTGCCGCGGTGTTCCGGCGCAGCACCTCCGCCCCGGGCTCGGCCGGCTCGGAGGACTCGGTGGTGCCGGGCGCCGATGCCTCCTCCTCCCGGCCGGCGAGCACGCGCAGGGTCTCCCGGACGGCGCCCAGGTGGCTCATCACCCCGGCCTCCATCCGGCCCAGCGAGGACAGGCCCAGGCCGCTGAGGTCGCGCTGCAGGTCCCGCACGTCCTGGCCGCGCACCGCCACGTAGTCCACGAGGTTCAGGGCGGACCCGCGGTGGCGGGGATTCACGCGCTCCAGCTGCGGGACGGCGGCCCGGCGGGCCCGCAGCACCACGTCGACGAGGGCCGAGACGCGGTCGTGCAGCTGCGCGGCGCGCTCCTGCCGGGTGGCCGCGGTCATGCCCTGCTCCCTCCCGCGGTCGCCTCCGGGGGCTGCCCGGCCGCGACCGCCGTCGATCTGCTGACTCCTCATGATCCTCCTCGTCGGCGCGGCTGTCAGCGCCGACCGTAGTCGCTCCGGGCGAACAGCGGCTGAACGCGGGGCGACCCGGGGCC
>NZ_JBHVDI010000123.1:0-12037 GCF_042802875.1 Kocuria sp. NPDC057446
CCTCCGGGGCGCGCCGGGCACGGGCCGTCGTCGTCCGCCGGCTCCACCGCGGCCCGGGAATTCGGGGCGACCCGGCGGCGGCGGTACCCTGGTAGCTGATCGAGTCCAGGAGAACCCCAGGTCGGCCCGTCCGGCCCGGGCCGCCCCGTGCCCGGGGCCGGTCCGCCCGAGCGCGACCCCGAACGAAAGAGCGGTGCCACGAGTGAGCCAGCAGAGCGACGAGAGGAACCCCGGCACGGGCGAGGCCGGGACGGGAACCGTCGGCCTGACCGGCCGTCCCGCGCGCGACTTCCCCGAGCCGCCCGAGCTCTCCACCCACGGGCCCGCCCGGATCATCGCGATGGTCAACCAGAAGGGCGGGGTCGGCAAGACCACCTCGACCATCAACCTGGGCGCGGCGCTCGCGGAGCTGGGCCGGAAGGTCCTGCTCGTCGACTTCGACCCGCAGGGCGCGCTCTCCGCCGGTCTCGGCGCCAATCCCCACGAGCTGGAGCTGACGGTCTACAACGTCATGATGGACCGCTCCGTGGACGTCTGGGACGTCGTCCAGGAGACGGACGTCGAGGGCGTGGACCTGCTCCCCGCCAACATCGACCTCTCCGCGGCCGAGGTGCAGCTCGTCACCGAGGTGGCCCGGGAGCAGGTGCTGGCCAGCGCGCTGCGCAAGCTCGAGGAGCACTACGACGTCATCATCATCGACTGCCAGCCCTCGCTGGGGCTGCTGACGGTCAACGCGCTGACCGCCGCGCACGGGGTGGTCATCCCGCTCATCGCGGAGTTCTTCGCCCTGCGCGCCGTGGCGCTGCTCGTGGACTCGATCGAGAAGGTCCAGGACCGGCTCAACCCGCGCCTGCAGATCGACGGCGTGCTCGCCACGATGTTCGACTCCCGCACCCTGCACTCCCGCGAGGTCATGGCCCGGATCGTGGACGCCTTCGGCGACAAGGTCTTCGACACCGTCATCAAGCGCACCGTGAAGTTCCCGGACGCCACGGTGGCCGCCGAGCCCATCCTCTCCTTCGCCACGGCCCACCAGGGCGCCGAGTCCTACCGCCAGCTGGCGCGGGAGCTCATCTCGCGCGGCGGCGCGCCCTGATGCACCCCGGGGAGCCGCCGGTCCCGGAGGGACCCGGCGGCTTCGCGGTGCAGCTGGAGGACTTCGCGGGACCCTTCGAGGTCCTGCTCTCCCTGATCGCCAAGCACGAGCTGGACATCACCCGGATCGCGCTGGCCACCGTCACGGACGAGTTCCTCCAGTACGTGCGCGCCCTGCACGAGGTCGGCTCGACCCGTGCGCTCGACGAGGCCAGCGAGTTCCTCGTGGTCGCCGCGACCCTCCTGGACCTCAAGGCCGCCCGGCTGCTGCCGCGCGGCGAGGTCGAGGACGAGGAGGACGTGGCCCTGCTGGAGGCACGGGACCTGCTCTTCGCGCGCCTGCTGCAGTACAAGGCGTTCAAGGAGGTGGCCGTCCTGCTCGACGAGCGGATGCGGGCGGAGTCCACCCGGCTGCCCCGGTCGGTGCCGCTCGATCCGGAGGTGGCGGCCGTGCTGCCCGAGCTCGACTGGCGGACCACGCCGGAGCAGTTCGCCGAGATCGCCCGCTCGGTGTTCGTGCCCCGCCCCGGGGCGCCCGCGGAGGTCGGGGTCGACCACCTGCACGGGGCGGTCGTCACGGTCCGGGACGAGGCCGAGGTCCTCGCCGGTCTGCTCGAGGACGGCGCTCCGCGCTCCTTCCGGGCGCTGGTCGCGGACGCCGGCTCCACCCTCGCGGTGGTCGTGCGGTTCCTCGCTCTGCTCGAGATGTACCGCGACGCGGTCCTCGAGCTCGTCCAGGAGCAGCCGCTGGGCGAGCTGACCGTGCGCTGGACCGGGGCGGGCACCGGATGGACCGCCGACCGGCTGGCCGAGGACGCCGAGTACGCCGGGGACCCCGCGGGCTCCGGGGGCGGGGTCCCCGCCCGGCAGGAGTTCCGGGGCCAGGTGCCGGCCGCCTCGGGGGCTCCGGCATGAGCTCCGCGGCCGAGGACGGACCGGACCTCGAGGCGCTGCCCGGCGGCCTGCGGGCCGCCGTCGAGGCGATCCTGATGGTCGCCGCCGAGCCCGTCAGCGAGTACGAGATCGCCGCCGCCCTCGTGGTCCCGGCCGCCTCCGTGCAGCGTGTCCTGGACCGGCTCCGCGCGGAGTACGACGGCGTCGCCGCGGATCCGGGGTATGATGGGACGTTGGCGCCGCGCGGCTTCGAGCTGCGCAGCACCGGTGCCGGCTGGCGGATCCACTCGCGCAGCGAGTTCGCCCCCGTGGTCTCCGCGTTCGTGGCGGAGGGACAGACCTCCCGGCTGTCGCAGGCGGCCCTGGAGACCCTGGCCGTCGTGGCCTACCGTCAGCCCGTGAGCCGGGGACGCGTCTCCGCGATCCGCGGGGTCAACGTCGACGGCGTCGTCCGCACGCTCGTGCAGCGGGGCCTGATCCGCGAGCTCGAGCGGGACGGGGAGTCCGGCGCCGTGCTCTACGGCACCACCACGTACTTCCTGGAGAAGATGGGCATCGGCTCGCTCGACGAGCTCCCCGACATCGCCCCTCATCTGCCGGGCATCGACCAGATCGACCACTACGAGGACTGAGACACCACCATGGCCACTTCACGTTCATCATCCGGCCGCCCCGGGCCCGGCGGCCGCCGCGCCGCCGGCTCGCAGGGGGGCCAGAGGCCCCGGACCGGCCAGGGCGGCACGTCCTCCCAGGGCGGCCGGGGCGCCCCCGGCCGCGGCCCGGTCCAGGGCGGTGCCGGCAAGGGCGGTGCCGGCAAGGGCGGTGCCGGCAAGGGCGGTGCCGGAAAGAGCGCTGCCGACAGGAGCGGTGCCGCGAAGGGCGGCAAGGGCGGTTCGTCGACGGGCGCCGGCCAGGACCGCGGACCCCGGCCGTTCGCGTCCTCGGAGAAGAGCGCCCGGCGGATGCCCGCCACCCCGTACCGCCCGCCGCACCGGAAGCGGCGGCCAAAGAACCCGCCCGTGGACCGGCTGGACCAGCACGACCCGGAGGGGGTGCGGCTGCAGAAGCTGATGGCCCAGGCCGGTGTCGCCTCGCGGCGGGTGTGCGAGGAGATGATCGAGGCCGGCCGGGTGCAGGTCAACGGGGAGACGATCACGGAGCTCGGCATCCGGGTGGACCCGGACACCGTGGAGATCCACGTCGACGGCGTCCGCGTCCAGCTCGACGAGAACCTGGTCTACTACGCCTTCAACAAGCCCGAAGGGGTGCTCTCCACCATGGAGGACCCCGAGGGCCGGCCGTGCGTGGCCGACTACCTGAACCAGCAGAAGAACGAGCGCGTCTTCCACGTGGGCCGCCTCGACGTCGAGACCGAGGGCCTGCTGCTGCTGACCAACGACGGGGAGCTGACCAACCGGCTCACCCACCCCTCCTACGAGGTCCCCAAGACCTACCTCGTGCAGGTCCGCGGCCCCATGGAGAAGGGCATCGGCGCGGCCATGAAGGCCGGCATCGAGCTCGAGGACGGCATCGCCTCGGTCGACTCCTTCCGGCTGGTGGACTCCACCCCCGGCCACCTGCTCGTGGAGGTCGTCCTGCACTCGGGGCGCAACCGCATCGTGCGCCGGCTCTTCGACGCCGTGGGCCACCCGGTCGAGAAGCTCGTGCGCACGGAGGTCGGCCCCATCCGGATCGGGGACCAGCGCCAGGGGACCATCCGCCGCCTGTCGAAGACCGAGGTCGGGCACCTCCTCGCCTCGGTGGGCATGTAGGGAGCACCCGTGACGCAGACCCCCTCCGCGCCGCCGGCCCCCGCGGCGACCTCCGGGCCCGTGCTCGTGGTCGGCGCCGGCCTGCTCGGCGCCAGCATCGGGCTGGGCCTGCGCCACCTCGGCGTGGACGTCTGGCTGCAGGACTCCTCGCCCACCGCCGAGGCCGTGGCCCAGGACATCGGCGCGGGCCGTTCCTGCCGCGCGGCGGGGGAGGACCGGTTCCCGGAGCCGGCCCTCGTCGTCGTCGCCACCCCGCCCGACGTCACCGCGCAGACGGTGGTCGACGCGCTGGCACGCCACCCGGAGGCGGTCGTGCTCGACATCGCCTCCGTCAAGGAGGCCGTGCTCGAGGACGTGCGGGCCCTGGGCGGGGACCTCACCCGGTACGTGGGCACCCACCCCATGGCCGGACGGGAGCGCTCCGGCCCCGTGGCCGCCCGCGGCGAGCTGTTCACGTCCATGCCCTGGGTCGTGTGCGACTCGGGCCGCTCCGCGCCCGCGGCCCTCGCCGCGGCGAAGAACCTGGCCGTGGACCTCGGGGCGACCGTCACGTTCATGGATGCCCGCGAGCACGACGCGACCGTGGCGCTGATCTCCCACCTGCCACAGGTGATGTCCTCCCTGCTGGCCTCCCGGCTGCAGGACACCCCGCTGCACCACCTGTCCCTCGCGGGACAGGGGCTGCGGGACACCACGCGCATCGCCGCCTCCGACCCCGGCCTGTGGGTGCAGATCCTCTCCGCCAACGCCGCTCCCGTGGTGGCGTCCCTGCACGGGGTGCGCGAGGACCTCGACCGGCTCATCGCCACCCTCGAGGCCCCGCAGGCCCCCGGCGCCCGGCTGGACATCGCCCAGCTCATGGCGGAGGGCAACGCGGGCCGGGCCCGCATCCCGGGCAAGCACGGCGGCGCGCCCCGCGCCTTCGCGACCCTGACCGTGCTGGTCGGGGACGTCCCCGGGCAGATCGCCCGGCTGCTCACCGAGATCGGGGAGATCGGCGTCAACCTCGAGGACCTGCGCCTCGAGCACTCCCCGGGACAGCCCGTGGGCCTCGTGGAGGTCTCCGTGCTGCCCAACCGCCGCAAGGAACTCGTCGAGGCGCTCCAGGAGCGCGGATGGAAGGTCGTGCAGTGAACACCGGAACGAACACCGCCCGCAGCGCGGCCCCCGGGACCGGGGCGCCGGCCGCCGACGGACGGCAGCTGGTCGTCGCCATCGACGGGCCCTCCGGCTCCGGGAAGTCCAGCGTGTCCAAGGAGGTGGCCCGCCGCTTCGGCCTCGCCTACCTGGACACGGGCGCGATGTACCGGGCCCTCACCTGGTGGTGCCTCGACCGGGGGGTGGACCTCTCCGACCGCGACGCCGTGGTCCGGGCCGCCCGCGACCTCCCGCTGGCCCAGGGCACCGATCCCGACCGGGAGCTGGTGTTCGTGGGCGGGGCCGACGTGGGCGCCGAGATCCGGGGCGCCCGGGTGACGGAGGCGGTCAGCGCCGTGGCCACGAACCCGGCGGCGCGGGCGGTGCTGGTGGCCCGCCAGCAGGAGCTCATCGCGGACAGCGGGCGGCGGATCGTCGCCGAGGGCCGGGACACCACCACCGTGGTGGCCGCGGACGCCGACGCCCGGATCCTGCTCACCGCCGACGAGCGCGCCCGGATGGCCCGCCGCGGCCTGCAGAACGGCGGCGTCGAGGACGCCGAGCAGCTGCGCGCCCGCGTCGTGGGCCGGGACGCCAAGGACGCCACGGTCGTGAACTTCACCGAGGCCGCCGACGGCGTCGTGACGATCGACTCCTCCGAGCTCACCGTGGAACAGACGGTGCAGGCCGTCATCGACGTGGTGGTCCGGGCGACAGGACGCGCCCTCTAGACCACCCCCCCCGACATTTTCCGCACCCCGACCGGCCGCACCCGGCCCAGCGAAGGACAGCCATGACCGGCAACCCCGAGAACTCCGCGCACGAGACCGCCCACGACCCCTACGAGGCCGAGATCCTCGGCGGCACCACGGACGACGTCGCCCAGCGGCTCGCGGCCATCGACGACGACGAGGCCGAGCAGCGCGCGCAGGTGCTGCGGGCCGGGCTCGAGGACTACGAGCTCGACGAGGAGGACGCCGCGCTGCTCGCCGAGTGGGCGGAGGACGGGGACCGGGCGCCGGCGCGCCGGCCCGCCCCGGTGCTCGCCATCGTGGGCCGGCCCAACGTCGGCAAGTCGACCCTCGTCAACCGCATCCTCGGCCGCCGGGAGGCCGTGGTGGAGGACACCCCGGGCGTGACCCGCGACCGCGTCTCCTACCGGGCCACCTGGGCCGGACGCAACTTCACCCTCGTGGACACCGGCGGCTGGGAGTACGACGCCAAGGGCATCAACGCCCGGGTCGCCGAGCAGGCCGAGATGGCCGTGGAGTTCGCCGACGCGGTGCTGCTGGTGCTCGACGCCACCGTGGGCGTCACCGCCGCGGACGAGGCCATCGTGAAGATGCTGCGCAAGGTGCGCAAGCCGGTGATCCTCGTCGCCAACAAGGTGGACTCCCCGCAGCTCGAGGTCGAGGCCACCTACCTCTGGTCCCTCGGCATGGGGGAGCCGCACCCGGTGTCCGCCCTGCACGGGCGCGGCGCCGCCGACGTCCTCGACGCCGTCATGGAGGTGCTCCCCGAGTTCTCCGCGGTGGCCGAGACCGAGCTGACCGGCGGCCCCCGCCGCGTGGCGCTCATCGGGCGCCCCAACGTGGGGAAGTCCTCGCTGCTCAACAAGCTGGCCGGTTCCGAGCGCGTCGTCGTGGACCCCTTGGCCGGGACCACGCGCGATCCCGTGGACGAGCTGATCGAGCTGGGCGGCAAGCCGTGGCGCTTCATCGACACCGCGGGCATCCGCCGCCGCGTGCACATGGCCCAGGGCGCGGACTTCTACGCCTCCCTGCGCACCCAGGCCGCCCTCGAGCGCGCCGAGGTGGCCGTGGTGCTGCTGGCCGCGGACGAGGTGCTCTCCGAGCAGGACGTGCGCATCCTGCAGCTGGCCGTCGACTCCGGCCGCGCCCTCGTGCTCGCCTTCAACAAGTGGGACCTCATGGACGAGGACCGGCGCTACTACCTCGAGCGGGAGATCGACCGCGACCTCGCCCACGTGGCGTGGGCGCCGCGGGTGAACGTCTCGGCGAAGACCGGCTGGCACAAGGACAAGCTCGTCCCCGCACTGGAGACGGCCCTGGACTCGTGGGACACCCGCGTCCCCACGGGGCGGCTCAACGCGTTCCTCGGCGAGATCGTGGCCGCCCACCCGCACCCCGTCCGTGGCGGCAAGCAGCCCCGCATCCTCTTCGGCACCCAGGCCTCCTCCCGCCCGCCGCGCTTCGTGCTGTTCACCACGGGCTTCCTCGACCCCGGCTACCGGCGGTTCATCACCCGCCGCCTCCGCGAGACCTTCGGGTTCGAGGGCACCCCCATCGAGGTGTCCATGCGCGTGCGGGAGAAGCGGAGCCGGAAGCGCTGAGGCGCCCGCCGAGATGAATTCCGCCGGAGCTTGCTGTAATGTGATGCGAGTGCTCGGCGCGGGAACGCACTGAGCACTTCGGGCTGTGGCGCAGCTTGGTAGCGCACTTGACTGGGGGTCAAGGGGTCGCAGGTTCAAATCCTGTCAGCCCGACGATTCGAGGCCGGTGGACCGCGGGAACGCGGACCACCGGCCTTCTCTCGTCCCAGGCAGTCTCACGGTCCGGACGGCCTAGCGCCGGGCCCGGTCCGCCGCCGCGCGCAGCCGGTCGAGGTCGAGGGCCGGCCGGCCACCGGCGGTGCCGACCACATCGGCCGCCGCCGCCGCGGCCCACCAGGCCGCGGACTCCGGGCCCTCGCCGCGCAGCAGCGCCACGGTGAGCGCGGCGACGAACGCGTCGCCCGCCCCGGTGGGGTCCACGGGGTCCTCGCCCAGGTGGGGCAGCACCACGTGCCCGCCCGGCCACGCGACCACGTCGCCCTCCCCGGTCGCCAGGGCGACGACGCGCGGACCCTCCGCGAGCAGCGACTCCGCGGCCCGCACGGTCCCCGCCACGTCCTGCGGCGCCCAGCCCACCAGCGCCTCGGCCTCGGCGGTGTCCGCGCGCACCACGTGCGCGGTGTCCAGCACCAGCCGGCGCGACGCCCCGTCCGCCGGGGCCCCGTCGGCCACCGTCAGCGCATCCCCCGCGGCGGCCGCGTCCAGGGCCTCCGCCACGGCCGGCCCCGGCTGCTGCAGCTGGACCAGGACCGCGTCCGCCGCGCGCAGCAGCTCCCGGCTCGAGCGCACGTCCCCGGCGGTGAGCAGCACCCCGGCGTCCACGTCCTCCAGCAGCCGGCGGACCCCGGGCGGTCCCACCAGGTCCACGAGCAGGGCGGTCGGGACGCCGGACCGGCGCACCACGGCGCCGACGCCGATCCCGTCGGCCGCCGCCTGCGCGAGGACCTCGCCCCCGGCGGGGTCGGAGCCCACGACACCCACGAGGTCGACCTCGGCCCCGAGCTGACGGCACGCCACGGCCTGGTTCGCGCCCTTGCCGCCGAGCAGCTCCCGGCGCGCGAGCACGTCCGTCGCACCACCCGCCCCGGGCAGCTCCTCGACGGTCAGCACCAGGTCCCGGCCCACCTGCCCGACCACCACGACACCGGACATCCGGATCTCCTTCCTCCCAGCGGTTCCGCTCGCGAGCCTAGAGCACCCCGGGCCGCGGTGCCGGGGGCGCCCGCGAGGCCCGGGGCGACCCGGAGGGGGCGTGCGCGGACCGCCGCGGTCCGCGGCGCATACACTGCACGGGACGCCGACCGCCCCGGCCCCGGGGCCGACCACGAAGGAGCGCCGGAGTGACCGACCTGCACACCCTGCCCAAGGCGGAGCTGCACCTGCACATCGAGGGCACCCTCGAGCCCGAGCTCGCCTTCGAGCTCGCCGCCAAGAACGGGGTGGCGCTGCCCTACGGATCCGTCGAGGAGCTGCGGCGCCGGTACGACTTCGAGGACCTGTCCTCGTTCCTCGGCCTCTACTACGCCACGATGGCGGTGCTGCGCGACGCCTCCGACTTCGAACGGCTCACCCGGGCCTACCTGGAGCGGGCGTCCGCGCAGGGCCTGCGGCACGTCGACGTCTTCTTCGACCCGCAGGCGCACACCGCCCGCGGCGTGAGGCTGGCGACGGTGGTCGACGGCATCCGCGCGGGCCTCGACGTCGCCCGGGCCGAGCTCGGACTCACCAGCACGCTGCTGCTGTGCTTCCTGCGGGACCGGCCCGCCGCGGAGGCCGTGGAGCTCTTCGACTCCCTCGGGGACCAGCTCGCGCGGATCGACGGCATCGGCCTCGACTCGGCCGAGGTCGGCCACCCGCCGGGGCTCTTCGCAGAGGTCTACGCACGGGCACGGGCGGCGGGGCTGCACGTCGTCGCCCACGCGGGGGAGGAGGCCGGCCCCGAGTACGTCCGGGAGGCGCTGGACGTGCTGCGCGTGGAGCGGGTGGACCACGGCATCCAGTGCCTGCACGACCCCGAGCTCGTGGACCGGCTCGTGGCGGAGCAGGTGCCGCTCACCGTGTGCCCGCTGTCCAACGTGCGGCTGCGGGTGGTCGACACCCTCGCCGACCACCCCGTCCTGGACATGCTCGAGCGGGGACTGCTGGTCACGGTCAACTCGGACGACCCGGCCTACTTCGGCGGGTACGTCGGCGACGTGTACCAGGGCCTGCGCGACGCGCTGGGCCTGACCGACGAGCAGGCGGCCGCCCTGGCCCGCAACTCGGTGGACGCGTCCTTCGCCGGGCCGGAGCGCAAGCACGCCATCCACGCCGAGATCACCGCGTGGGAGAGGCGCTGAGCGCCCGGCACCCGGGGCGTGCCGCACACCGGGGCGACCGGCGGGCACTGTGCCATAATCGAGCCGACCGCACCCGCCGGACCAGGAGTGACCCCATGAGCAGCATTCCCGCCGACCTGTCCTACACGGCCGAGCACGAGTGGATCGCGGGCGCCGACGCCGACGGCGCGGTGCGCATCGGGATCACCGACCACGCGCAGAGCGAGCTGGGCGACGTCGTGTTCGTGCAGCTGCCCGAGGTCGGGGAGACCGTGGCGGCGGGCGCCGCCGTCGGCGAGATCGAGTCCACCAAGTCGGTCAGCGACATCTTCGCCCCCGTCTCCGGCGAGGTCACCGCGGTCAACGAGACCCTCGAGGACGAGCCCGGGACCGTGAACTCCGCCCCCTACGCGGAGGGGTGGCTGTTCGAGGTCCGCCCCGCCGACGAGGACTACCGCGCCGGGCTGCTCGACGCCGAGGGGTACGCCGCCCAGCTCGACTGACCCGCGCAGGGCCCCTGACCGAGGGCGAGCCGGGACGTGTCCCGGCCGCCGCTGCGTGTCTCCACCACCCGGTACACTGAGGAGCACCCGGGTGGCTCCGGCCGGTCGCCCGGAAACCGCCGGGACAGGAGGTCGCGGGGTAGGGTCCCACAGGATCCGTCCACCATCACGTCACCAGTCGAGGGAAGAGATGTCCAGAACCCAGAACGGCTCGAACGCACCCCAGGGGGAGCCGGAGACCACGTCGATCCAGATCGTGGCCGAGGTCCTCTCGCACGCGGCGTCCCACAAGCTCTCCCCCGAGGAGAGCTCCGCGGTCTCCGCGCTGCCGCCGCGCAGCGCCCTGCTCGTCGCCCACGACAGCGGAGGCTCCGGGTCCCGCTTCCTCCTGGACCGGGACGAGGTCCCCGCGGGACGCCACCCGTCCTCCGAGATCTTCCTGGACGACGTGACCGTGTCCCGCCGGCACGCCCGGTTCGTCCGGCGCGGCGAGACCTTCGAGATCATCGACTCCGGTTCGCTGAACGGCACCTACGTCAACGGCGACCGCGTGGACAGCGTGCGGCTGGACAACGGCGACGAGGTCCAGATCGGGAAGTTCCGGTTCACGTTCTACCGTTCGCTGCGCCCGCAGTCGGACCAGTAGAAGGGAGCCATGACCGACCCCGCGGAGACCGATCCCCACCGGGACGACGTCCAGCACGAGCCCCGGGTGGGCATCAGCGCCGTGCTCAAGGAGCTCGGCGAGGACCACCCCGGCATCACCGCCTCGAAGCTGCGCTTCCTGGAGGACAAGGGCCTGGTCCACCCGGCGCGCACCGCGTCAGGCTACCGCAAGTTCTCGCGCGCGGACGTGGACCGGCTGCGCCGGATCCTGGAGCTCCAGCGCGACCGCTACCTCCCGCTGAAGGTGATCCGGGAGCGCCTGGACGCCGACGAGGACGCCCGGGCCGACGACGCCCGGCGCGCCGCGGGGGCCGCCGACCCCGTCACCGCCCCCCTGCCGGTCGTCAGCGCGCCCCGCAGCTACAGCCTGCGGGAGCTCGCGGCCCGCACCGGCGCCGGCGTCCCGCTCGTGCGGGAGCTCGTCAGCTACGGGCTCATCCGGGAGCAGAACGGGGCCTTCGACGACCACGCCCTGGCCATCACCCGGGCGGCCCTCGCCCTGACGGCCCACGGTCTGGAGCCGCGCCACCTCCGCCCGTTCAAGGCCGCCGCGGACCGCGAGCTGGGCCTCGTGGAGCGAGCGGTGGCACCGCTGACCTCCCGCCGGGACGCCGCCTCGAGAGCCCGGGCCGTCGAGCGCGCCCAGGAGATCTCGGGACTGTGCCTCACCATCCACACCTCGCTCGTGCGGTCGGAGATCGACGCGCTCCAGGAGCGGGCCGCGGTGGAGGGCTGACATGGCCGTGCACCAGGTCCTGATGGAGATCGCGGGCGTCCGCATGGACGTGCCGTCGGCCCAGCCCGTCGTCGTGCTCCGCGAGGTCGAGGGCGGGCGGCACCTGCCCATCTGGATCGGCACCAACGAGGCGACGTCCATCGTGTTCGCCGTCCAGGGGATCGAGCCACCGCGACCCCTGACCCACGACCTCGTCCTGTCGGTGGCCACCGCGTTCGGGCGCACGCTCACCCGGGTGCGGATCCACACGGTGGAGGAGGGCGTCTTCCACGCCGCGCTCGAGTTCTCGGACGGAACGGTCGTCGACTCCCGCGCCTCCGACGCGATCGCCCTCGCGGCCCGCACCGACTGCCCCATCCTGTGCACCGAGACCGTCCTCGACGAGGCCGGTCTCGTGATGAGCGGGGACGGCGAGCTGCGGGAGCCGGGCCCCCGCACCGGGGAGGGGGAGCCGCAGCTGCCCCCGGAGACACAGGTCGAGCAGTTCCGCGACTTCCTCGACAACGTCGACCCGGAGGACTTCTGAGCCGTTCCCGCCCGCGCCGCCCGACACGGGGTCCGGG
>NZ_JBHVDI010000124.1:0-11993 GCF_042802875.1 Kocuria sp. NPDC057446
CACCCGCGCACCGCGGGTGCCGGGCCGTCGTCGTGCCCCGGACCACGCCGGGCGCGGCGGACCGGCCGGGCCGGCGGTGCTCAGTGGTACGAGATCCGGGGCCCCGGCGTGGGACGGGTGGCCGTGTGCTCGGCGGCCACGGCACGGGGCGGGCGCCCGACGAACAGCCAGCCGAGCAGCTTCTCCTCCTCCGCGAGCCCGTAGAACGCGCGGACCGCGTCCTCGCCCTCGCCGTCGCGGTGGGACCACACCGTGGCCCAGCCGGCGGCCCAGAACGCGGCCTCGAGCAGGGGGCGGGCGCCGTGCGCCGCGTGCAGCTGCTCCTTGCGGGGGACGCCCAGGGCCTCGTCCGGGCTGAAGACCAGTGCGCAGCCGAGGCCTCCCGTGCTCGCCCACTTCAGGGCCCCCCGGAAGGCCGCGAGCCGGCGCAGCTGCTTGCCCTTGAGCCGGGGGAAGGGGGCCGACATGTCCGGCACCCGGGTCAGCCCGGCCAGCGCGGCCGCGAGCTCCGGAGCGGAGCGGCGGGTGGTGACCGCCACCCGCCAGCTCAGCCCCGGATCGGCGGCCGCCGTCCCCGCGGCGGCGCGGAGCACGGCCTCCAGCTCCTCCCGCGGCGGGGCGTCCGGGGTCAGGCCGGGAGCCGGCCGGCGCTGGGCGAGGACGCGGAGGACAGTGCGTGACATGCCGCCAGTCTTCCACCGCTGCCGCTCCGCGCGCCGTACCGGCCCGCGGATCCCCTCGCCGGCCGCGACCGGGCGGCGGGCGACACGTCCTTCCGGCGTGCCAAGATGACTCCATGCCTTCCACCGCGCACGACACCGAGCCGCCCGCACGGCCGGGACGAAACTCCGAGCTCCCTCCGCTGCACGGCAACGCGGCGGGCGGCGTGGCGGTCTCGGTGCGGGTGGCCGCGGCGTGGTCGTGGCGGCTCATCATCATCCTCGCGGCCGTGGGGCTGTTCGGGTACATGCTGTCGACCATCACGGTGGTCATCATCCCCGTGCTCATCGCCGGTCTGCTCGCCGGGCTCCTGTTCCCGCTGGTGAAGTGGCTGCGGGGACAGCACGTGCCGGCGGGCCTCGCCTCCGGGATCGCGGTCCTGTCCCTCATCGCCCTCGTGACGGGGCTGCTCGTGCTCGCCGGCCGGCAGATCGTGCTGGGCTTCGCCCAGTTGTCGGAGAACGTGGTGGTCGGCACCCAGCAGCTGCTGGGCTGGCTCGAGGACGGGCCCCTGAACGTCAGCGCGGACAGCGTCAACGACTGGATCGACGACCTCGGCACCACGGTGCAGGACAACAGCCAGGCCATCCTGGACGGGGCCATGTCATTCGGCTCCACCGCCGGCAACGTGCTGACCGGCATCATCATCATGCTCTTCACCCTGCTGTTCTTCCTGATGGACGGGGAGCGGATCTGGCTCTTCCTCGTCCGGCTGTTCCCGGTCAGCGCGCGGCGGGCCGTCAACGGCGCCGGCCGCCGGGGCTGGACCTCGCTGGTGCAGTACGCGCGGATCCAGGGCTTCGTGGCGTTCGTGGACGCCGTGGGCATCGGGCTCGGCGCGGCCCTGCTCGGGGTCCCGCTGGCGCTGCCCATCGGCATCCTCGTGTTCCTCGGCTCCTTCATCCCGATCGTGGGCGCCGTGGTCACGGGCGCCGTGGCCGTGCTCGTCGCCCTCGTGGCCAACGGCTTCGGCAACGCCCTGGGCATGCTCGCCGTGGTGCTCCTGGTGCAGCAGATCGAGTCCAACGTCCTGCAGCCGCTCGTGATGGGCCGGGCCGTGTCCCTGCACCCGCTCGCGGTCTTCCTCGCCGTCGCCTCCGGCACCATCCTCTTCGGCATCGCAGGGGCCCTGTTCGCGGTGCCCGTGATGGCGTTCCTCAACACGGTGGTGCGCTACCTCGTGGGCGGGACGTGGAAGGAGGACGACGAGATCCCCTGGGAGCCGTACTACTTCCCGTGGGAGATCAAGAAGCACGCCCGCCGGAACGAGATCACCCGGGACCAGGTGATGGCACAGCTCCAGCGCTTCCGCCGGACGCGCGCCAAGGAGCGGCTGCAGGCCGCCCTGAAGCGCGGACGCCGGGACGACCGGTCCCGGGCCGCCGCGGCCTCCACCCCCGGCAGCGGCCGGGACGCCGGGCACGGCGGCGCCCCGGAGAACGGTGCCGGCAGCGGCCCGGGAGGCGGTCCAGGGGCGGCCACCGCGCCCGAGCGGTCACCGGGCAACGACTAGGATGAGGACCGCGCCCGCCGCCGGCGGGCGCTCACCGTGGAGCGGACCCGTGGGGCCGCCGCGGCCCCGACCTCCTCGCACCGACCGGGAAAGAAGACGCACCGTGAGCCTGGCCGATCTGCCCGTCCGTCTCGCCGACATCCAGGACGCCGCCGCGCTCCTCGAGGGCGTGATCGACCGGACCCCGGTGACCCACTCCCGGGCGCTCTCCCGGCTGGTCGGCTCCGAGGTCAACCTCAAGGCCGAGAACCTGCAGCGCGCGGGCTCCTTCAAGGTCCGGGGCGCCTACGTGCGGATGGCGAAGCTCACCGACGAGGAGAAGGCCCGGGGCGTCGTGGCGGCCTCCGCCGGCAACCACGCCCAGGGCGTGGCCCTCGCCGCGGCGAAGCTGGGCATCACCGCCCGGATCTACATGCCGCTGGGCGCGGCCCTGCCCAAGATCGCCGCGACCCAGGACCACGGTGCCGAGGTGATCCTGCACGGCACCCGCGTGGACGAGGCGCTCGCCGAGGCCCAGCGCCACGCCACCGAGACGGGGGCGGTCTTCGTCCACCCCTTCGACCACGCCGACATCGTGGCCGGGCAGGGCACGCTCGGGCTCGAGGTGCTCGAGCAGGTGCCCGACGTGGACACCGTCATCACGGGCGTGGGCGGCGGCGGGCTGCTCGCCGGCCTGGCCGTGGCGGTGAAGTCCCGTGCCGAGCAGCTCGGCCGGCCCATCCGGCTCATCGGCGTGCAGGCCGAGAACGCGGCGGCCTATCCGCCCTCCCTCGCCGGGGACGCGCTGGTCACCCTCGACCGGGTCTCGACCATCGCGGACGGCATCGCCGTGGGCAAGCCGGGACAGCTGCCCTTCAGCATCATCAAGGAGCTCACCGACGACGTCGTGACGGTCTCGGAGGACTCCCTCGCCCAGGCGCTGATCTTCCTGCTCGAGCGCAACAAGCTCGTGGTCGAGCCGGCGGGCGCCGTCGGCGTCGCCGCCCTCCTGGACGGCCGCCTGCAGGCCGCGTACCCGGACCTGGGCAGCACGGTGGTGGTGCTCTCGGGCGGCAACGTGGACCCCATGCTCATGCTCAAGGTCATCCAGCGGGGTCTCTCCGCGGCCGGCAGGTACATGACCATCAAGATGATGCTCACCGACCGTCCGGGCGAGCTCGCGCGCATCTCCCAGCTCATCGCGGTCCAGGACGCCAACGTCACCGGGGTGGACCACACGCGCATCGGCGGCTCGCTCAGCCTGGGCGACGTGTCCATCACCATCGACATGGAGACCAAGGGGCACGAGCACTGCCGGGAGGTCCTGCGGGCACTCGAGGCGGAGGGCTACCACCCCGTCGTCGTGCACTGACCCCCCGTCCGGCCCCGCGTTCCGGAGATCCCCGACGACGAACGGCGCCGGCCCCGAGGGGACCGGCGCCGTTGGTGGGCGGGGCGGCGTCAGGAGCGGCGCCGGCCCGTGAGATAGGTGACGAACGCGCTGACGAACGTCGCGAAGACGACGACGTTGCGCAGGCTGCCGGGTGCGCTCGCGGCCGGGTCGCCCTGGCCCGCGAAGTGAAGCACGACGGCCACGACCGCGAGCACGGCGGTCAGGACGATCAGGGCCTTGGTGGCAGGGCCGGGGCTGCGCAGCCAGTGGGTCGTCACGGCGGCCTCAGCTCTGGAACGGCGTGGCGTCCAGGATCTTCACCGGGATCTGCTTGCCGTTGGGAGCGGTGTAGGACAGCTCGTCGCCGACCCGGTGGCCGGAGATCGCGGAGCCCATGGGGGACTTCTCGGAGAAGACCTCGAGGTTGCTGCCGGCGGCCAGGTCCTCGGCCACCTCGCGGGAGCCGATGAGGAAGGTCATCGCCTCGCCGGCGATCTCGGCGGTGACGACCATGCCGGCCTCGACGACCCCGTCGTCGGCCGGGGCCTCGCCGACCTGGGCGTTCTCGAGCAGGTTCTTGAGGTGCACGATGCGCCCCTCGTTCTTGCTCTGCTCCTCGCGGGCGGCGTGGTAGCCGCCGTTCTCCTTGAGGTCGCCCTCCGAGCGCGCCTGGTCGATGCGCTCCACGATCTCCTGACGGTACGGGCCGGAGATGTGGTCGAGCTCCTTCTTCAGGCGGTCGTAGGCCTCCTGGGTCAGCCAGGCGCCGGTCTTGTTCGTGGTGGTCACAGTCTCTCCTCGGTGGACGGTCGGTCGGGCCGCGGGCAGCCGCCCGGGTCCGGGCAGGTCCGCGGCGGACCGGGGCGACGGCGCGGCGGACCGGGACGACGGCGCGGGGGTCCGCTACGCAAAGACCCCGCCCCGGTGCTGGTCGTCCGTTTCGGACGGTGTCCGGCTGCCGGGGACGGGGAGTCCTGGTCCCCAGTCTAGGCGGGGCGGGCGGACATGCCCAAAGCACGACGACGACCGCGACACACGGGAGTCGCGACGGGGGAGGGGCTCAGCCCTCGAGCCAGCAGGAGTCCACGACCGCGGTGGTGGCCAGGTTGGTGGTGCGCACGGCCGCGCGGTGGGAGCTCGTCCCGCCGTCGCCCAGCCGGTCCTCGGGAACGGCCCCGACGGTCACCTCGGCCCAGCCCACCACGGCGTACTCGTGGTTGAGGGCCTGCACGGCGCACGTGACGACGTCCTCCGGGCGCTTGGTGAGCTCGAAGTCCGCCGTGGCCCGGTGCTCCGAGACCACCTCGAAACCGATGTCCTTGACCACGGGGGCGCTCTGCCGGGCCGTGACCACCCAGACGACGAAGACGGCGGTGAGGAGCGTGGCCAGCACGGCGAGACCGATCCAGCCGCGCGTTCCCATCCGGCGCTCGCGGCGGGGCGCTCCGTAGCGGTCGCGGAGCAGGTCTGGGGAGTCGGTGGACACGGCGGCCTCGGGTCTGGAGGGACAGGGGGCGGTCCGGCGACCGCCAGACCACTGTAGCCGAGGCCCCTGGGAGCATCCCGGGCGCAGGCCGTCCCGGCGAACGCGTAAAATGGGCGGCGGCCCGTGCCCGCACCGGCCGTCTCCCCGTCTCCCCGACCGTTCCCGAGAGGACCTCCCGAGTGACCTCCCTGTCAGAGATGCGCCTGCTGGCCGTCCACGCCCACCCCGACGACGAGTCGAGCAAGGGCGCCGCGACCATGGCCCACTACGTCCGGCAGGGGGTCGAGGTCATGGTGGCCACGTGCACCGGTGGGGAGCGCGGGTCGATCCTCAACGCCGAGATGGAGGGCCACCCGCACGCCGAGCGGGACCTCACCGGTCTGCGCCGGCACGAGATGGCGCAGGCGGCCGCCGCGCTGGACGTGCAGCACCGCTGGCTCGGCTTCGTGGACTCGGGGCTGCCCGAGGGGGACCCGCTGCCGCCGCTGCCCTGGGGCTGCTTCGCGCTGCAGCCGCTCGAGCGGGCGGCCGCGCCCCTGGTCCGGCTCGTGCGCCGGTTCCGCCCGCACGTGATCCTCACCTACGACGAGAACGGCGGCTACCCGCACCCGGACCACATCCAGACCCACAACGTCTCGGTCGAGGCGTTCCGGGCCGCCGGCGACCCGCAGCGGTATCCGGGGCTCGGCGAGCCGTGGACGCCGCAGAAGCTCTACTACGACCGCGCGTTCAACGTGGAGCGCTTCGTGGCGCTGCACGAGGCCCTCGAGCAGCGCGGTCTGCAGTCCCCGTACGCGGCCCGCATCGCGATGCTGCAGGAGAGCGACCCGGAGGGCCACCGCCCGCCGGCTCCCCGGCACGAGACCACCACGAAGGTGCGGTGCCCGGACACGTTCGCGCTGCGGGACGAGGCGCTGCGCAGCCACCGGACCCAGGTGGCCCCGGACGGGATGTTCTTCGCGGTCTCCGCCGAGCTGCAGTCCCAGGTGTGGCCGTGGGAGGACTACGTCCTGGCGGAGTCCCGGGTGCCCACCGATTTGCCGGAGCACGACCTGTTCGCCGGGATCGCGGGCTGAGCGCCGGGATGACCACCGTGCTGACCGCGCTCGCCCAGCTGCCGGCGATGGCACCCAACCCGATCGACGAGGGCACCCTGCGCCCCGGCCTGGACCCGAGCCAGGTGACCCCCGGGATGCTGGGCTTCCTCATGACGCTGCTGCTGGCCGTGGCCGTCATCTTCCTGGTGCGTGACTTCAACCGCCGCAACCGGCGCCTGCGCTACCGCGCGGAGTACGCCGAGCGCCGCGCCGCCGAGGAGCGGCGGGAGGGCGCAGCCGGCACGGACATCGCGACGGACACCGCGGCGGACGCAGTGCCGGACTCCGACCGGACCGGTGGAGCCACCGCGGTCGGCGACCCGCCCGACGCCGACCGGGCCGGGAGCGGGACCGCCGTGCCGGCCGAGGAGCCGGAGGGCCCCGACCGCCGCGGCTGAGACCCGGGGCCCGCCGGCGGGCCCGTGAGCAGGACCCGAGATCCGAGGAGCCCCCGTGCCGAATCGATTGACCGGACAGTCCTCCGCCTATCTGCGCCAGCACGCGGACAACCCCGTGGACTGGCAGCCCTTCGACGACGCCGCGTTCGCGGAGGCCGCCCGCCGCGACGTGCCGGTCTTCCTCTCGGTGGGCTACGCCGCCTGCCACTGGTGCCACGTGATGGCCCACGAGTCCTTCGAGGACCCGGGGATCGGCGCGTATCTCAACGAGCACTTCGTGCCCGTGAAGGTGGACCGCGAGGAGCGCCCCGACGTGGACGCGACGTACATGGCGGCCGCGCAGCTGATCACCGGCCAGGGCGGCTGGCCCCTGAGCGCGTTCCTCACCCCCGACGGGCGGGCGTTCCACGCGGGCACCTACTTCCCGCCGCGCCCGGCTCACGGCATGCCGTCCTTCCGGCAGCTGCTCGAGGCCGTGTCCGGCGCGTGGGCCGAGCGCCGGCACGAGCTCGAGCAGGCCGGGGATGCAGTCGCCCGGGCGATCGCCGGGCAGGCGGAGGACCTGCGCTCCGCCCTGGCCGGCGCCGCGGTGACCGTGCCCGAGGCCGGGCCGCCGGCCGCGCCGGCCGGGGTGGAGGGGACGGACCCGGCCGCGGTGGCGCTCGAGGCGCTGCTGCGCGAGGAGGACCCCCTGCACGGGGGCTTCGGCGGCGCCCCGAAGTTCCCGCCCTCCACGGTGCTCCTCCTCCTGGAGCGGCTCGCCGCCGCCGGCGCCCCGGGCACCGCGGACCGGGCGCGGGGCCTGCTCGGGCGGACCCTCGGGGCGATGCGCGGCTCGGCGCTGTTCGACCACGTGGGCGGCGGCTTCTACCGGTACTCCGTGACCCGGGAGTGGTCCCTGCCGCACTACGAGAAGATGCTCTACGACAACGCCCAGCTGCTGCGCGCCCTCGCGCGCGCCGCCGCGCTCGAGCCGGCGGCCGGCCACGGGCGGGCCGCCGCGGACACCGCCGGGTTCCTGCTGACCGGGCTGCGCCTGCCCGGCGGGGCGTTCGCGTCCTCCCTCGACGCGGACACGGCCGCTGCTGAGGGCGACGTGCACAGCGGCGAGGGCGCGTTCTACGTGTGGCGCCGGTCCGAGCTGCGCGAGATCCTGGGCGCCGAGCACGGCACGGCCGTGGCCGACCTGATGGGCGTGGCGGCCGGGCCCCCGCAGCCCCTCCACCCCGGACGGGTCCTCGACGACGGCGAGCGAGCCCTGTGGGACGCGGCCCGCCCCGCGCTCGCGGCCGCGCGGTCCCGGCGGCCCGCGCCCGCCCGCGACGACAAGGTCGTGGCCGGCTGGAACGGCATGACGGTCGCGGCCCTCGCCGAGGCCGGCGTGCTGCTGGAGGACCCGGCGCTCGTGCTCGCGGCCGAGGGGGCAGCGGCGCACCTGTGGGCGGTCCACTGGGACGCGACGCGCCGGCGGCTCGCGCGCACCAGCCACGCGGGCTCGGCGGAGCACTCCATCGAGGGCCTGCTCGAGGACTACGCGACGGTCGCCGAGGGCTTCCTGGTCCTGTACCGGGCCACAGGGGCGACGCCCTGGTACGAGCGGGCCAGGGAGCTCGCCGACGTCGCGGCGGAGCGGTTCGCCCACCCGGCCCCGGGGAGCGTGCCGGACGGCCGGCCGGACGCCCCGGAGCCGGTGTGGTCCGACATGGCCGACGTCCCCGCGCCGCTGCTGGCGGCCGGCACCTCCGGGCGGGCCGATCCGCTCGACGACGTCACGCCGGCCGGGACGGCCGTGCTCGCCGCGGTGCTCGTGGAGCTGTGGTCCCTCGAGGAGGACGAGCGGCGGCTGCGCCCGGTGGCGTCCCTGCTGGGCTCCCTGGACCTGCTGGCCCGCCGCTCGCCCCGCAGCGCGGGCCGGGCCCTGGCCGTGCGGTTGGAGCTCGCGTCCGCCCCGGCCCACGTGGTGCTGGCGGGCGGGACCGCCGAGGACAAGCTCGCGGCGCGTCGCGCGGTGGGGCCCGCCGCCGTGCTGGCCACCCGGGTGGTGGACGCCGACGCGCCGGGCGCGCCCGGCGCGGCCCGCGGGAGGACCGCGCCCGGCGGACGGTTCACGGTCTGGGTGTGCCGGGACTTCGCCTGCCGGGCCCCCGTCCACTCCGTCGCGGAGCTGCAGGAGCAGCTGGGCGGGACGGATCCGCTCAGCCGAGCATCGCGAGCATGATCGCCACGTAGTGCAGCACGAAGCCCAGCACCGTGAAGGCGTGGAAGACCTCGTGGAAGCTGAACACCTCCGGGAGCAGGCGCGGCCGCCGGGTCCCGTAGACCACGGCCCCGGTGATGTAGGCCGCGCCACCGGCGGCGGTGAGCGCGGCCGCCGGCGGGCTGGTCTGCCAGAACTGCGGCAGGTAGACGAGGGCCAGGCACCCCATCACCACGTACAGCGGGGTGTACAGCCAGCGGGGCGCGAGCGTCCACAGCAGCCGGAAGAGCACGAGACCGGCGGCGCAGGACCAGATCACGCCCAGCAGCAGCCGGGACTGCGCCGGCTCCAGCAGCGCGACGGCCAGCGGGGTGTAGGTCCCCGCGATCAGCAGCGCGATGTTCGAGTGGTCCATCCGGCGCAGGACCATGTGCAGCCGCCGGGGCCAGTAGGCGCGGTGGTAGATCGCCGACACGCCGAACAGGAGGATGCCGGTCACCCCGTACACGGCGCACGCGATCCGCAGCTCGACGGTGGGCGCGAGCAGGATCGCCACGAGGCCCAGGACGACGACGACGGGCGTGAAACTCGCGTGGATCCAGCCCCGCCACGCGGGCTTGCGCTCCGCGAGGCCCTCGAGCCCGTGCTCGACCGCCTCCTCGACGCGGCCTGCGGCCCGTCCGGCGGCGCCGTGCGTGTGCTCCATGATGTTCCTTCCGGCGTGCTGGGCGTGAGTCCGTCCGGTCTCCCACCGGGTAGTTTAGGAGGCGTCGCCGAGAGCCGGCCGGGTCCGTGACGACCACCACGCCCGGCGCCGTGGCCCCCACCACGTCCGGCCCACCACCGACACCGTGCGCGAGAACCCGGGAGGAAGCACAGATGCCCAAGCCACGGCCGCTCTACCGGTTCTACGAGCGCCGGCTCTCCGCCGAGCTCGACCCGCGGCGGCTGCCCAAGCACGTCGGCGTCCTGGTGGACGGCAACCGGCGGTGGGCCAAGCAGTTCGGCGCCTCCACCGCGGACGGGCACAAGGCGGGGGCGCAGAAGATCGTCGAGTTCCTCGGCTGGTGCCGGGAGCTGGACATCGAGGTGGTCACCCTCTACATCCTCTCGACCGAGAACCTCAAGCGCCCGGCCGCGGAGCTGGAGCCCCTGCTCGAGATCATCTCCGACCTCATGGACACCCTCTCCGAGGCGGGCATCTGCCGGGTGCAGCCCGTCGGCGCCCTCGAGATGCTCCCGCCGCGGCTGGCGGCGTGCCTGGCCGACCTCACCGAGCGCACCGCGGACAACGCCGGCCCGCACCTGAACATCGCGGTGGGCTACGGGGGCCGGCAGGAGATCGTGGACGCCGTGCGGGAGGTCCTCACCGAGGCCCTCGACGCCGGCACGGACGTCCGGGAGCTGGCGCAGAGCCTGTCCGTGGAGGACATCTCCCAGCACCTCTACACGCGCGGGCAGCCGGACCCGGACCTGCTGATCCGCACCTCCGGCGAGCAGCGGCTGTCGGGGTTCCTCATGTGGCAGTCCGCCTACAGCGAGTACTACTTCTGCGAGGCGCTGTGGCCGGACTTCCGGCGCGTGGACTTCCTGCGGGCGCTGCGCGACTACGCCTCCCGGCAGCGGCGCTTCGGCGGCTGAGCGCGCCGGGCCCCGCCCGTCGCCGTCGCCCGTGCCGCACCCGTGCCGCCCCCTGGGCCGCCTCCGGTGCCGCCCCTGCTGGTCGTGGCCAATTTCCGCGCCGTTCACCGTTTCTGCTCGCGCGGCGGGTCGGCTCCGCATACGTTGTCCTCAGGTGGACGGCGCGGACGCCGCCCGCCGCACCGAGGAGGAAGGCCCGCCATGAGCATCTCGAAGAAGCAGGAGCGCATCGTCGACATCTCCGCCCCCCTGGGGGCAGGGGTGCGCTCCTACGTGATCGACACGTCGGTGCTGCTCTCCGACCCCCGGGCCCTCCTGCGCTTCGCCGAGCACCGGGTGGTGCTGCCGGTCATCGTGATCACCGAGCTGGAGCGCAAGCGGCACGACCCCGAGCTGGGCTACTTCGCCCGGCAGGCGCTGCGGCTGCTGGACGACCTGCGCGTGGAGCACGGCGGGCTCAACCGGCCCGTGCCCCTCGGGGACGAGGGCGGGAGCCTCGTCGTGGAGCTCAACCACGTCTCGGACACCGTGCTCCCGGTGAGCTTCCGGCTCAAGGACAACGACTCCCTGATCCTGGCCGTGGCGCTGAGCCTCGCCAACGAGGGCAAGGACGTGTGCATCGTCTCGAAGGACCTGCCGATGCGGGTCAAGGCCTCCGCCCTGGGCCTGGAGGCCGAGGAGTACCGGGCCGAGTGGGTGGGCTCCGACGTCGAGTGGTCCGGGACCGCGGCCCTCGAGGTCCCCGACGACGTGGTGGACCGGCTCTACGGCGGCGAGGCCGTCGTGGTCCCGGGCGCCGAGGGGCTGCCGGCCAACACGGGCCTGACCTTGCACTCGGTGCGCGGCAGCGCCCTGGCGCGGGTCCGCGCCGACGGCTCCGCCCGGGTGGTGCGCGGCGACCGGGACGTCTTCGGCGTGCACGGGCGCTCCGCCGAGCAGCGGCTCGCCATCGACCTCCTGCTGGACCCCGAGGTGGGCATCGTGTCCCTGGGCGGGCGCGCCGGCACCGGCAAGTCCGCCCTGGCCCTGTGCGCGGGCCTGGAGACGGTGATGGAGCGCCGGGAGCACCGCAAGGTCATGGTCTTCCGGCCCCTCTACGCGGTGGGCGGCCAGGAGCTCGGCTACCTGCCCGGCTCCGAGGAGGAGAAGATGAACCCGTGGGGCCAGGCGGTCTTCGACACCCTCGGGGCGCTGGTCTCGCAGGAGGTCGTCGAGGAGGTGCTGGACCGCGGCATGCTCGAGGTGCTGCCGCTGACGCACATCCGCGGCCGCTCCCTGCACGACGCCTTCGTGATCGTCGACGAGGCGCAGTCCCTCGAGAAGAACGTGCTGCTCACCGTGCTCTCCCGCATCGGGCAGAACTCCAAGGTGGTCATGACCCACGACGTCGCCCAGCGCGACAACCTCCGGGTCGGCCGGCACGACGGGGTGACCGCGGTGGTCGAGGCGCTCAAGGGCCACCCTCTCTTCGGCCACGTCACGCTGACCCGCTCGGAGCGCTCGCCGATCGCCGCCCTGGTCACGGAGGTGCTGGGCGACCTGGACAGCTGAAGCGCGGCTCCGCGGGAC
>NZ_JBHVDI010000125.1:0-11933 GCF_042802875.1 Kocuria sp. NPDC057446
GGCTCCCGCGGGCCGGCCGGTGCGCTCGGGGTCAGCCGCGCTCGCCGTGCTGGACGATCAGCGGCAGGCCCGCGGGCTGCGCCACCCGCTCGCGCGCCGTCCGGGCCGCGGCCACGAGGTGCTCCAGCGAGGCCCTCGTCTCCTCGTAGCCGCGGGTCTTCAGCCCGCAGTCCGGGTTGACCCACAGGGTCCGTGCCGGGACGTGCTCGAGGGCCCGCTCGAGCAGCTGCTCGACCTCCTCCTGGGAGGGCACCCGCGGGGAGTGGATGTCCCACACGCCGGGCCCGATGCCCCGGGAGAACCCGGCGGCCTCGAGGTCGGTGAGGACCTCCATCCGGGACCGGGCGGCCTCGATGCTCGTCACGTCGGCGTCCAGGCCGTCGATCGCCCCGACCACCTCGCCGAACTCCGAGTAGCAGAGGTGGGTGTGGATCTGGGTCTCGTCCCGCACCCCCGAGGTGGCCAGGCGGAACGCGTCCACCGACCAGCCGAGGTAGGCGGGCTGGTCCGCGCGGCGCAGCGGCAGCAGCTCCCGCAGCGCCGGCTCGTCCACCTGGATGATCCCGATCCCGGCGGCCTCGAGGTCCGCGACCTCGTCCCGCAGCGCGAGCGCCACCTGGTTCGCCGTCTCCCCGAGCGGCTGGTCGTCGCGCACGAAGGACCACGCCAGGATCGTGACCGAGCCCGTCAGCATGCCCTTGACCGGCCGGTCCGTGAGGGACTGGGCGTGGCCGATCCACGGCACCGTGAACGCCTCGCCGCGCAGGCCCTCGCCCTCCCGGCTGACGTCGCCCCACAGGATCGACGGCCGGGTGCAGCGGGAGCCGTAGGACTGGACCCAGCCGTGCACGGTGGTCGCGAAGCCGTCGAGGTGCTCGGCGAAGTACTGGACCATGTCGTTGCGCTCGGGCTCGCCGTGCACCAGCACGTCCAGTCCCAGCTCTTCCTGCAGCCGCACGACCCGTTCGATCTCCTCCCGCAGGAACGCGTCGTACTGCGCGTCCGTCAGCGCGCCGGCGCGGTGCCGGGCTCGGGCGGCACGGACCTCGGCGGTCTGGGGGAAGGAGCCGATCGTGGTGGTGGGCAGCGGGGGCAGGGGACCGGCGGCCGTGAAGGCCCGGCCCTCCTGCGCGGCCCGGCGGACCTCCGCGGCCGAGCGCCCGATGTCCGTGGCGGTGAGCGACCCGGCGCGCTCGCGGACGGCCGCGTCCCGGACACCCGCCGCGTCCCGCCGGGTGCGGCGGGCCCCGGCCGCCTCGGCCAGCTCCTGGGCGACCGACTCCGTCCCGGCGGCGAGCCCGCGGGCCAGGGTGACGATCTCGCCGACCTTCTGGTCGGCGAAGGCGAGCCAGCTCCGCAGCTGCGGGTCCAGGCGGGTCTCCTCGGCCACGTCGTGCGGGACGTGGAACAGGGACGTGGAGGAGGCCACAGCCACCTGGGCGCCGCCGCGGGACAGCTCCGCGAGCTGCTCGAGCCGGCCGGCCAGGTCGGCCCGCCACACGTTGTGCCCGTCCACGGCGCCGGCCACGAGCACGGCGGAGTCCTCGCCCTGGAAGAACGCCAGCTCCTCGGGCGTGGGGGCCTCGCCCTTCACGAGGTCGAGGTGCAGGGCCTCCACCCCGGAGCAGGCCAGCGGGTGCAGCAGCGGCCCCGGCGAGCCGTAGGAGGTGGTGACGAACAGCTGCGGGCGCCCGGTCACGGCCGTCAGGGCCGTGTAGGCGTCCCACACGGACGGGGCGAGCTGCTCGGCGCCGACGTGCTGGTCCGCCACGAGGGCCGGCTCCTCCAGCTGCACCCAGTCGGCGCCGGCCGCGGCGAGCTCCTGGAGCAGCCGCGCGTACACGGGGAGCAGCTCGGGGAGCCGCTGCAGCGGCTCGAATCCCGCGGGGGCGCCGTCGTCGGCCTTGGCGAGCAGCAGGTAGGAGACGGGGCCCACGAGGACCGGTCGGACGGTGAAGCCGTGCGCGGCGGCGCGGCGGACGTCGGCCACGAGCCGGTCGGCGGTGGCGCGGAACGGGGTGCCGGGGCCGATCTCGGGCACGAGGTAGTGGTAGTTGGTGTCGAACCACTTGGTCAGCTCGAGCGGAGCCCGTCCGGCGTCGCCGCGGGCCAGCACGAAGCTCGCGTCGAGGTCGAGCCGGCCCTCGGCGTCGGCGAGGTCGGCGAACCGGGACGGGACCGCCCCGAGGGCCACGGTGGTGTCCAGGACCTGGTCGTAGAGGGGGAACGCCGCGGGCAGGGAGGAGTCCTGGGCGCCGAGGCCCAGCTGCACGAGCCGGCGGTGGGTCGCCAGCTGCAGGTCGGCGGCCGCCGACTCGAGCTCGTCGCGGGTCGAGCGCCCGGCCCAGTAGGCCTCCAGGGCCTTCTTGAGCTCGCGGCGGCGGCCGATCCGGGGGTAGCCGGTGATGGTGGCGGCGGGGAACGGGACAGTGGTCATGGGAATCTCCTGAAAGGTGTCGAGAGGTCGTGCGGAACGGGTGCGGACGGACGTGCTCACGCCGGGAGCAGCAGGTCCTCGAGCGCGACGGGCACGTGCGGGACGCGGGGGAGGTCCACGTGCTCCAGCAGGTCGAGCACGGCCCGGTGCTCGTTGAAGGTGTACAGGTGCAGACCGGGGGCGCCGGCGTCCAGGGCGGCCCGGGCCAGCCTGGCCGCGAAGGCCACACCCGCCCGGTGCCGCTCGGCGGGCCCGGGCGCGTCCTCCAGCGCGGCGGCCAGACCCGGGTGGGGCGCCAGCCCGGCCAGCCGGCACAGCGTCCGCAGCCGCCGCGGGTCGGTGACCGGCATGATCCCCGGGACGATCGGGATGCTCACCCCGGCCGCCCGCGCCGCCGCCACGAGGCGCTCGTAGCGCTGCGGGCGGAAGTAGACCTGCGTGATCGCGAAGTCCGCCCCGGAGCGCTGCTTGGCCAGCAGCACCTCCACGTCGTGCCGGAACGAGGGCGACTCCGGGTGCCGGGTCGGATAGGCGGCCACGCCCACGGCGAGCCGGCCGGCGGCGAGGGCCGCGGTGTGTCGCTGCTCCACCTCGCGCACGAGCTCCACGAGCTCGCCGGCGTGCCGCAGCTCGCCCGGCTCCGCCCCCGGGTCCAGGTCCCCGCGCAGGGCCAGGACGCCCCGGACGCCGCGGCGGACCAGCGCGGCCACGGTCCGCTCGAGCTCGGCCCGCGTGCTGCCGACGCACGTCAGGTGCGCCAGGGGCCGCAGGCTCGTGCGGGCCAGGAGGTGGTCGAGCAGGGCCAGCGAGCTGTCCCGGCGCTGCTCGTCCCCGCTGTAGGTCACCGACACGTGGTCGGGGCACGTGGGCTCGAGCGCCTCGATGGTCCGCAGCAGCGTGTCGGCGCTCGCCGCACTGCGCGGTGGGTAGAGCTCGTAGGACAGGGACGGCGGCGCCGGCCGGGCGGTCGGGCGTGGTGTCACGTTCTTCCTCCAAGGGTCACCCCGAGGGAGGGCGGCAACCGTCCCGGGACGGACCCGGGAGGGAAGCGACAGCTCCATCGGTCCTGGCGGGAGCACCGTTTCCGCGCGCCCCGTGGCGAGGAGCGCGGATGGTTGCTGCGGCGTCGACGAGCCAGGTCTCTCGGCCGCTCTGGATAGATGCAGGACCCATTCCAGCGGCTGCCCCGCCGTGCTGCCAAGTGCGGAACCGCAGAAGACGCCGGTGCGCCGACTGTGACGGCGGGGGCGTCACAGGGCGCAACACGGACGCACGGCGACGCACGGGCGGCGGGCCACGGTCCTGCGTCCCGCGCGCCCTCGCCATAATGGACGGGTCACCCCGCCCCGGACCGCAGGAACGAGTGCCCATGCCCGCCACCCCCCGCATCGTCGCCGTCGTGCCGTGCCACAACGAGGAGGCGGCCGTCGCACGGGTCGTGACCGACCTGCACGCCGCGGTGCCCGGCATCGAGGTGTACGTCTACGACAACTGCTCGACCGACGGCACCGCCGAGGCCGCCCGGCGTGCGGGCGCGCACGTGCGCCGCGAGGACGAGAAGGGCAAGGGCAACGTGGTCCGGCGGGCCTTCGCGGACATCGACGCCGACGTCTACGTGCTCGTCGACGGCGACGACACCTACGACGTGGCCGACGTCCCCACCCTGATCGGGACGCTGCTGGCCGGGCCCTACGACCACGTGGTGGGCGTGCGCCGGCAGGTCACCAGCACCGCCTACCGCTCGGGGCACGAGTCGGGCAACCGGTTCTTCAACGCCCTCGTGACCTTCGCGTTCCGCCGGCAGGTCTCCGACATGTTCAGCGGCTACCGCGTCTTCTCGCGCCGCTTCGTCAAGTCCTTCCCCGGCCTCTCCCGGGGCTTCGAGATCGAGACGGAGCTCACCGTGCACGCCGTCAACGCGCGGATGCCGCAGACCGAGGTCCCGGTCGGCTTCCGGGACCGGGCGGAGGGCAGCGAGAGCAAGCTGCGCACCTACCACGACGGACTGCGGATCCTGGCCGTCTTCGGCCGGCTGCTCTTCCACGAGCGGCCCCTCCTCGTCACCGGCGCCGTCGCGCTGGCACTGTTCGCGCTGGGGCTGGTCCTCGGCCTGCCCGTGGTCGCGGAGTTCGCGAGCACCGGCCTCGTGCCCCGCTTCCCGACGGCGTTCCTGGCCGCCTCCCTGGTCATCCTCGCCGGGGTGTTCCTGCTCATGGGCGTGCTGCTGAGCGGTCAGGCCAAGATCCGCCGGGAGACCTCCCGGCTGTTCTACCTGCGGCAGCCGGCCCCCCCGTGGAGCGGCGAGGACGCCCCGGACCGGGCCGGCCCCCGCGGCGCGGGGCAGCGGCTCCCGTGAGCACGGAGCGGGAGGAGCTGCGGTCGCGGCTGGTCCCCCTGCTGCCCTGGGCCCAGGGCCTGGGAATGCTGCTGGTCCTGCAGTTCGCCCTGTTCGGGCTGCTGACGGTGGGCCAGGCGGTGCCGGACCGGCCCATCGTCGAGCACCTGCTGGCGGCGGTCGAGGACGGCACCTACGGCCCGCACGGGACGATCGACCGGATGGGCGGCCCCGCCGACACCTTCACCGAGTGCGTCGTGGCCGGCACGGGCCTGGGCGCGTCCCCCGAGGAGTCCGCCTTCAGCCGGGCGGTCCGGATGCCCAGGATCGCGACCTGCGGCGGCGGCCCGGAGCAGCTGCGGGCCATCTCCGAGGGGGCCGTGCTCACGGACAACGGCTACTACAAGTACTGGGCCGGCTACACCGTGCTCACGCGCCCCGTGCTGGCGCTGACCGGTCTCGAGGGGCTGCGGATCGTCTCGGGCACCCTCATGGTGCTCGCCCTGGGCGGGGCGTTCCTCGCGGTCCGCGCCCGGACCTCCACCGCCGTGGCACTGGCCCTGACCCTGCCCTACGTGGCGGGGACCAACCTGCTGTCCACGCCCTCGACGTCCTTCAGCCAGTCGATCTCCATCGCCTTCATCTTCCTGTCGGTGGCCCTCGCCGCGCTCGGAGCGGGGCGCTCGACCCGGGCGGCGTACGCCGGGACGGCGCTCGGCGCGGCCCTGTTCTGCTTCGTGGACCTCCTCACCACCCCCGCCGTGCCCTGGGCGATGTCCGCGTTCGTGGTCGGCGCGGCGGTCTGGTGCCGCGCCGGGGAGCTGCGGGGGACCGCCGTGGCCGTGGTGGTGAGCGGTCTGGTCTGGCCGGCGGCCTTCGCCGTCACGTGGCTCGCGCGCTGGGTCATCGCCGGCGCCTTCCTGGGCGTCCCGGCCACCCTGGAGGTGGTCCGGCGCAACGTGGGGATCCGCACCGGGGGCGACCACGCGGGAGTGTCCGACGCGTTCGGGGCCGGCGTGCGCCGCAACCTCTCGTACTGGTGGGAGGTGGTGCCCACCTCGGGGCTCGTGCTGACCGGCTGCCTGCTCGCGGCGGGCGTGGGCCTGGGGCTGGCGCTGCACCGGGGCGGTCTCGCCCGGTGGGGGACCGCTGCCGTCCTGGCCCTGCCGGCCCTGGTCGTGCCCTTCTGGTACACGGTGCTCAGCAACCACTCCCAGATCCACGCGTTCTTCGTCAACCGCGGGGTGGCGGCCGCCCTGGCCGTCGGCACCGCGGCCTGCCTCGCGGCGGCCCTGCGGCCCCGCCCGGCCGCCGGGGCGGCGCCGCCTGGCGCGGAGCACGAGGACACCGTGCCGGCACCCGACCGTCACGATCCGGTCTCGGACCTTGCCGGGGCCGGTCGGGAGCCCTAGCCTTTAACAACCAACAGGTTGATCAAGGAATCAGTTGACAAACACCGTGGATCCCGGCGACGACGACCTCCTCGACAGGGCCTTCCTGGCCCTGGCCGACCCCGTCCGCCGCCGCATCGTCGCCCGGCTCAGCCGGGGGCCGGCCACGGTCACCGAACTGGCGGAACCCTTCGCGATCTCCCTCCAGGCGGTCTCGAAGCACATCCAGGTCCTCGAGCAGGCGCAGCTCGTCACGCGCACCCGTGACGCCCAGCGCCGGCCCGTGCACCTGGACCCCGCACGGCTCGAGGCGCTCACCGCGTGGATCGACCGGTACCGGCTGGTCCGGGAGGAGCAGTTCCGCCGCCTCGACGCCGTGCTCGACACCCGAGCCGCGGACCGCGGCGAGCACACCCAGGACTGAACCATGGGACACGCACTGCACCTGACCGTCCCCGACGGCCTGCCCTTCATCGACTTCGAGCGAGAGTTCGACCACCCCGTGGCCGAGGTCTTCCGCGCCCACGCCGATCCCGGGCTGTTCCGGCAGTGGATCGGGCCGCGCGGGCTGCGGACCCGGATCGACGGCTTCGATTTCCGCCCCGGCGGCGCCTACCGGTTCGTCCAGCGCGGCGAGGACGGCGCCGAGGAGTACGCCTTCCGCGGCGTCTTCCACACCGTGCGCGAGAACGAGCTCGTCGTCCAGACCTTCGAGTACGAGGGCTGGCCCGACGCCGTGGACCTGGAGTACCTGCACTTCGAGGACCTGGGCGACGGCCGGTGCCGGCTGCGCGGGCACACCGTCCACGCGTCCCAGGAGGCCCGCGACGGGATGGTCGGATCCGGCATGGAGAACGGCATGGCCGAGGGCTACGAGCGGCTCGAGGAGCTGCTGGCCGGGCGCCGCGGGCCGGACGGGGCCTGACCGCGCGCCCGACGGGGCGGCGAGTGCCTGCCCGGGGGTGCGGGCCGCTAGACTTGGACGGTACGAGCCCCTGGGTCTCCTCCCGCCGGCGCCGCGACGCTCCGGGCGCGCGGACGGGAGCGGGCCGACGCAGGGGCGTTGTCGTGCCCGGCCGGTGCGCGCCTGCGCCGGGTCCCGCGGGCGAGGTCCCGTTCCATCCAGGCAGGAGAGTCGTTCAATGCCAGCAATCGTGATCGTCGGCGCCCAGTGGGGCGACGAGGGCAAGGGCAAGGCCACCGACCTGCTGGGAGGCCGCGTGGACTACGTGGTCAAGCCCAACGGCGGCAACAACGCGGGGCACACGGTGGTGGTGGGCGGCGACAAGTTCGAGCTCAAGCTCCTGCCGGCGGGCATCCTGAGCCCCAACGCGGTCCCCGTGATCGGCAACGGCGTCGTCGTCAATCCCCAGGCCCTCTTCGAGGAGATCGACGGCCTCGAGGCGCGCGGGGCGGACACCTCCCGGCTGCGGATCTCCGCCAACGCCCACCTGGTGGCCCCGTACCACCAGACGATGGACCAGGTCTCGGAGCGCTTCCTCGGCAAACGGGCGATCGGCACCACGGGCCGCGGCATCGGGCCCGCCTACATGGACAAGGTCGGCCGGCTCGGCATCCGCGTCCAGGACGTCCTGGACGAGTCGATCCTGCGGCAGAAGATCGAGGGCGCGCTGCGGCAGAAGAACGAGCTGCTCGTGAAGCTCTACAACCGCCGGGACATCGACGTCGAGGAGGTCGTGCAGTACTTCCTGGGCTACGCCGACCGGCTCGCCCCGATGATCGTGGACTCCACCTACCTGCTCAACCAGGCGCTCGACGAGGACAAGGTGGTGCTCATGGAGGGCGGCCAGGCGACCTTCCTCGACGTCGACCACGGCACGTACCCGTTCGTGACGTCCTCGAACCCCACCGCGGGCGGTGCGTCCGTGGGCTCGGGCATCGGGCCGACCCGCATCACCCGGGCGATCGGCATCATCAAGGCCTACACCACCCGCGTGGGCGCCGGGCCGTTCCCCACCGAGCTCTTCGACGAGATGGGCGAGCAGCTGCGCACCACCGGCGGCGAGTTCGGCGTCAACACCGGCCGCCCCCGCCGCACCGGCTGGTACGACGCCGTGATGGCCCGGCACGCCTCCCGGATCAACGGCTTCACCGACTACTTCCTCACCAAGCTCGACGTCCTCACCGGCATCGAGCAGATCCCGGTGTGCGTGGCCTACGACGTGGACGGCGTCCGGCACGACGAGATGCCGATGACCCAGACGGAGTTCCACCACGCCAAGCCGATCTTCGAGCACTTCGAGGGGTGGGAGGAGACCATCACCGGCTGCCGCACCCTGGAGGAGCTCCCGGCGAACGCACGGGCCTACGTCGAGGCGCTCGAGGCGATGAGCGGCACCCGGATGTCCGCGATCGGCGTGGGCCCGGACCGGGACGACACCATCGTGGTGCGCGACCTCATCGACTGACCCGTCTGCCGCCCCGCCGCTCGGCGGGCGGGGCGGCGGCCTCAGACGAGGACCAGCACCACCCAGAGGCCCAGGGAGCCGAGGGCGAGCATCGCGACCGCGGTGGCCAGGACGGCGCCGACCTCCGGCGCGGTGCCCTCCTCGACGATGCCGCGGGCGCTGCGGACGTAGCGGGGGCGCTGCGTGAGGTAGATGGCCGCCGCCGTGAGCACGGCCAGGCCGAACAGCACCAGGACGAACGGGCCGTGGTGGGGCAGCCAGCGCAGGAAGACCGCCGAGACCACCACGAAGGACATCAGCGTCCGGCCCCAGGCCATCGTGGTCCGCTCCGGCTGCAGCCCCGGGTCCCGGTGCGGCGGCCGCGGCGGGCCCGGGGGCCCGGGCGGGCGCCGCTGGTGCGGGCGCGGCATCTCAGCCCTGCAGGACGACGACGACGAGCACTCCCGCCGCGATCGCCCCGCCCACCGCGAGCACCGGTGCGATCACCGGCAGGGGCAGCGGGGCCTGGCGCCGCATGCTCCGCTCCACCCCGATCCAGCGGAACGTGGCGCCCGCGCTGACGAGCATGCTCAGCACCAGCAGGACGATCGCGAGGAACTTCCGCACACCGTCGTCGAACAGGTCCGCGGTGAACGCCTCGATGGCGATCCCGCCGGCCAGGAACGCGAGCGCGGTGCGGATCCAGGCGAGGAACGTGCGCTCGTTGGCCAGCGTGAACCGGGGGTCGGGATCGACCCCGCCGCCCAGCACGCGCTCGGTCAGCCCGCGTCGCCGCGGGGTCCCGGACCGCTCGCCCATCCGCCTGCCCTCCGCTCGTCCGGCCGTGTCGGCCCCATCCTGCCACGGCCGGGGTCTCCGCCCGGGCTCCCGCTCGTGCCGGGGGCGCGATCCCCGGCCGCGTTCCCGGGGCGGGCGCGGATACAGTGGGAGCTCCAGTCGCGACCCACCGAGGAGGACACCTGTGAAGATCGCCGTCGGGCAGTTCGCGCCCACCGCCGACACGGCCGAGAACCTGCGGACCATGCGCCGGCTGGCCGAGCAGGCCGCGGCCGGCGCGGCGCAGCTGGTGGTCTTCCCCGAGGAGGCCATGTTCTCCGAGCGGCTCATCGGGGACGACTTCGAGGAGCTGGTCCTGCGCGGCTGGTCCGGGTTCGTCCAGCAGCTGTCCTTCCTGGCCGCGGAGACCGGTGTCGCCGTGATCGCGGGCGGCTACGAGGGCTCCGCCGACGGACGCCCCTACAACACGCTCGTGGCCGTGGACGCGCAGGGCGCGATCCTCGGCACGTACCGCAAGCTCCACCTCTACGACGCCTTCAGCCACCGGGAGTCCGACCGGATCCGCCCGGGCGACAAGGGCGTCACGGTGGTGCGGATCGGGGAGCTCGCCGTCGGCATGATCACCTGCTACGACCTGCGCTTCCCCGAGATCTGCCGGGCCGTGGTCGACGCCGGCGCCGAGCTGCTCACCGTCCCCGCCGCGTGGTTCGCCGGCGAGCACAAGGTGGACCACTGGCAGGCGCTGCTCAAGGCCCGCGCGATCGAGAACACCGTCTGGGTCGCCGCCGCGGACACCTGCTCCGAGCACACGGTCGGCCGCTCCGCGGTCCTCGACCCGCTCGGCGTGGTGGTCGCCGAGGCCGGGGAGGACGAGACCGTGCTCAGCGCCGACGTGACGCGCGAGCGCATCGCCGAGGTGCGGGAGACCGTGCCCGTGCTCGCCAACCGCCGGTACGCGCCGGCCGAGCTGCTGCCCGCGGACGAGGACTGAGGTGGCCACCGCGGTCCTGGCGCCCGACCACGCCCCCGAGCACGTCCACCGCCCGGGGCTGCGCCCCGGCAGCGTGGTGGCCCTGTTCGCGGGGCTGTCCCTGCTCTTCGGCGCAATCTTCGCGGCCATGGTGCCGTCCGCCTGGGGCCCGGACGAGAGCTCCCACTTCAAGCGCGCCTACCAGGTCTCCCAGGGCGGCTTCGCCCCCGAGCGGCTGCCCGACGACGGCCCCTACCCGGTCTACGGCGGGTCCGTGCCCGCGGCCGCGGCGCAGCTCATGACCGAGCACGGCGGACCGCCCCGGACGAAGGAGCGCAACTCCGACCCCCTGTTCGTCCCGTCCCCGGAGCGCGAGCAGGCGCTCGCGGCCCCGCTGGGGGACGAGCCCGTGCAGACCTCGTTCGCCAACACCGCGGCGTACTCGCCCGTGCCCTACCTGCCCTCGGCGCTCGGCGCGCGGATCGGCACCGCCGCGGACCTCGGCGTGGGCACCACCTGGGCCCTCATGCGGGCCCTGCAGGTGCTCTCCTACACGGCCGTGGTGGCGGTGGGGCTCTGGGCCCTGCGGCACACCCGCTTCCTGTGGGTGGGGTTCTGCGTGGCGCTGGTGCCCACGGCGCTCTACCAGTCCGCGGTGATCTCCGCGGACTCCGTGACCAACGCCGTGGTGTTCACCTTCGTGGCGCTCGTGCTGCGGGCCACGGTGCTGAACCGTGCCGAGGAGCCCCTCACCCGGTTCGAGCTGGCGGCGGTGCTCGTGGGCGCGGCCGTCCTCCCGCTGATGAAGCCCACCTACGTCATCCTCTCCCTGCTGCTGCTGGCCGTCCCGCTGCGGCGGTATCCGCTGCCCCGCCGCGCCGACGGACGCCCGGTGGCCGCCGCGCTGGTCCTCTCCGGCTGCCTGCTGCTGACCCTGCTGGGCTTCGCGCTGTGGATGTCGCTGGCGGCGGGCACCACCGAGGCGATGGGCATCCTCCGCGGTCCGCAGGAGCGGCACACGGTGCGTCCCGACGAGCAGCTGGCCTTCGTGCTGTCCGAGCCGGTCGCCGTCCTGGGCGTGGCGGCGCGGACGATCCTGACCCTGGACTGGCAGTACGCGGCGGGCGTCGTGGGGCAGATGGGCTACGGCCCGGGCGGGAACATCAACGGCCCCTTCGTCGGGGCGGTGTGCTGGCTCGTCGCCGTGGTCGCGGCCTTCCTGCACGGACCCCGCGGCCGGGCGCCGCGCCGGGTCGTCGGCTGGTTCGCGGCCGTGCTGCTGCTCAACGTCGCGGCGATCTTCGGGACGCTGTACCTGAGCTTCGCCCCGGTGCAGTCCGGGATCGTGAACGGGGTGCAGGGCCGCTACTTCGTCCCGCTCGCCCTGCTGCTGCTGGGCACGCTCGTCCCGCTGGTGGGCGCCCGGCTGCCCGCCGGCCCGCAGGCGCTGCGCAGGGTGGACGCGGCCGTCCTCGTGCTCGTGCCGCTCTCGGCCGTGCTGGCCGTGGCCGGCTACGCCACCGTGGTCCACGTCACGGGGCACTACGCGCTGCCCTGACCGGTTCGCGGCCGTCGCTCCCCCGGGGGGCCCGGG
>NZ_JBHVDI010000126.1:0-11826 GCF_042802875.1 Kocuria sp. NPDC057446
CCCGTCACCGGAACGGTGACGGGGGCCCGGGGTCGATCGGGTGCGATCAGATGCGGTCGCGGCGATCGTCGTCGGTGAGGCCGGTGCCGCGGTCGCGGTCGGTGAGGCCGGTGCCGCGGTCGGCGTCGGTCTCGACCTCGACCTGCTCCTTGCGGACGTCGGCGTCGACGCGCTCGGTGTCGCGGACGGTCTCCTTCTCGAGACCGACCTTCTCGACACCCACGGTCTCCTTGGCGACGACGGGGCGCTCCTCGTGGAGGGTCACCTCGACGTCCTCCTCGCCGATGGTGCCGGAGGTGGCCTCGGTGCCGCTCAGCGGGGTGCGCTCGACGCGGACCTCTTCGCGCTCGAGGGGCACGTCCACGGTCTCGTTCTCCGTGACCACGTACTTGCGCAGACGGGCACGGCCGGTCTCGCGCTGCTCCTTGCCGACGTGCAGCTGCTCCTCGTGACGGACCACGCCGTTGTCGGCACGGTCGGTGAGGTCGCGGTCGGCGGTGCCGGCCGTGCGGTCGCGGTCGCTGAGGTCGCGGTCCCGGGCGTCGCGGTCGACGTCGGCGATGCCGGCCGTGCTGTTGCGGTCGGTGCGGTCGCGGTCGGCGTACCCGTCGTTCTCGGGGTAGCCGGCGGTGCCGGTGGTGGAGGCGGCGTCGGCACCCGGGACGGCGTTGCGGTCGGTCTCGGCGGGGTAGCGCTCGTCACGGTCGGTGACACCTGCGGTGCGGTCACGATCGGCGAGGTCACGGTCGCCGGCGTCGGCGCCGGAGTAGTTCATCTTGTAGTAGCGGTAGATCTCCTCCTCCTCGGCCGGGGAGAGGTGCTGGTCCGCGTCCACGTTCGGGGCGTCCTTGACGACGTCCTTGGTGTACGGAAGGACGAAGCGGTCGCCGTCCTGCTGCGCCCCGTCGACCGGGACGAAGCTCTCCTTGGTGCCGAACAGACCGGTGTTGACGGTCACGAAGGTGACCTCTTCCGTGTTGTCGTCCAGGAAGACCTGCTCGACCTTGCCGATCTTGTCGCCGTCCGAACCGTAGGCGGTGGCCGAGAGCAGGGCGTTGACGTCGTACGTAGCCATGAGAACTCCTTCTCTATTCTGCGGGGCAACGGGCTCCCCTGGGCGGGGGCTCGCCGCGGACGATCTCCGCCGGGGAGGGCGGGGGTGCAGCTCGTCCGCTGCTATTAGTAACCATACTGGCAATCAGTGCACGGGCCAATGGATTCACCGAGAGTGAAACCCCTGGCTCCGGGCGGCCCCCGGGCTCATCCTGCCCCGGCCGCCCGGAGGTCCGGCGGGGCCGCGGCGCGCACGGCCGCCGGGGTCCCCGGGTCGCCGAGGTCCCACGCCTGGTCCGCGCTGAGACTGATCCCGCGGGGTCCGGTGCGCCGCGTCCGCCCCCGCACCAGCAGCATCCGCGTGCCGAACAGGTGCTGTCCCGAACGGGCCTGGGCGTCGGAGAAGAAGGCGCAGTCCACCGTGCCCGTGCCGTCGTCGAGGCTGACGAAGACCACCCGCCGGCCGCTGCGCAGGGGAGGTGTCATGGTCGAGACCCGCACCCCCGCCACGAGCACCTCGGACCGGTTGCGCAGCTCCAGCAACCGCTCCGCCGGCGTGACCCCGAGCTCGCGGAGCAGGGGCGCCCAGCTCTCCAGCAGGTGCGCCGAGACGTCCACCGCGAGCAGGTCCAGCTCGGTGCGGACCTTCTCGGCCCGGGTCGGCTCGGGACGCTCCGCGGGCAGGGCGCGCAGCTCGAGGTCCCCGAGCGGGAGGGCCAGCTGCCCCTGGACCTCCCCGGCCGGCCGGGCGGGACGGCTGCTGTCCGCCCGGGCCCGCAGGGCGTGCACCAGGTCGGCGCGGGAGGCGGCGCCGCCGGAGCGGCGCAGCAGGCCGTCGAAGGCCCCGACGGCGGCGAGGCGCTCGAGGGTCCGCCGGGCCGGGTGGGCCCGCTGCCGCAGGTCGGCGAGCGAGGCGTAGGGCTGACCGGCCACGATCCGGCGGACCTCGGCCTGCGAGACCCCGTGGATCCCGGTGAGGGCCAGGCGCACGCCCAGGCGCTCGGAGTCGTCGTCGAGCCGTTCCACGCGGTAGTGCTCGTCGGAGCGGTTGACGTCCACGGGCAGGACGGGGATGCCCATCCGCCGCGCCTCCCCCACCAGCAGGCGCTTGGGGTACATCCCGGGGTCGTGCTCCCACAGCCCCGCGAGGAACGCCTCCGGGTGGTGGGCCTTCAACCACGCGGACTGGTAGGTGGGCACCGCGAACGCCGCGCCGTGGGCCTTGCAGAAGCCGAACGAGCCGAACGCCGCCAGGGTCGCCCAGACCCGGTCCACGACGTCCAGCGGGTAGTCCCGCGCGCGGGCCTGCTCCCGGAAGAACTCCTCCACCTCGAGCTGGCGCTCGGAGCCCAGCCGGCGGCGCAGCTCGTCGGCCCGGGCGAGGCCGCAGCCGGTGAAGGTGTCGAGGATCCGCAGGACCTGCTCGTGGAAGACGGTCACTCCGTGGGTCTCGGCGAGGATCGGGTCGAGGGCCGGGTGGATCGAGACGGGCGCGGACCAGCCGTGGCGGTGCTCCAGGTAGGGGCGGACCATGTCCGAGTGCATGGGGCCGGGGCGGAACAGGGAGATGTCCACGATGAGGTCCCGGACGCTCGTGGGCGCCATCTTGCCGATGAGTTCGCGCTGGCCCGGGGACTCGATCTGGAAGCAGCCCAGGGTGTGGGTGGAGCGGATGAGCTCGAAGGTCCTCTCGTCGTCCACGGGGATCGCCTCGAGGTCCAGGCGGGGCCGGCCGGGGTGGGCGCGGGCCACCTCGTCGACGGCGTGGGCCAGCGCCGACTGCATCCGCACGCCGAGGATGTCGAGCTTGAGCATGCCCATCGGGTCCATGTCGTGCTTGTCGAACTGGCTCATGGGCATCCCCGTCCCGCTGGACTGCACCGGAGTGCGGTCCAGGAGGCTCAGATCCCCCAGGATCACCCCGCACGGGTGCATGGAGATGTGCCGGGGCAGCCGGTCCAGGCGCTCGGTGAGGTCCACGAGGAGGTCGAGCTGCTTCTCCTGGGCGACCTGCTCGGCGAACTCCCGCAGCTCCGGCTGGCGGGCGATGGTCTCCCGCAGCGCCGAGGCCGGCAGGTGCCAGAGCTGCTTGGCGGCACCGTCCACGGTCTCGGGGTCGATGCCGAGCGCCAGCCCGGCGTCCCGGACCGCGCCGCGGGCCCGGTAGGCGTTCTGCATGCTCATGAGGCTCACCCGCTCGGGGCCGAAGCGCTCGAAGATCCGTCGGTAGACGCGGTGGCGCTCGGCCGACTCGACGTCGATGTCGATGTCCGGGAGGGTCGAGCGGTCGTTGGAGAGGAAGCGCTCGAACAGCAGCTCGTGCTCGAGCGGGTCCACCTGGGAGACGTCGAGCAGATAGTTGACGAGCGAGGACACCCCCGAGCCGCGGGCGGCGTGCCGGACCCCCATCTCCCCGATCATCGCGGAGACCTCGGCCACCGTGAGGAAGTAGGACGCGAAGCCGAGGTCCTCGATCACCCCCAGCTCCTGCGCCAGCCGGTCCCGCACGGCCCGCGTGGCGCGGCGACCCGGGTAGCGGCGCCCCAGCCCCGCCTCGCACCGGGCCCGCAGCTCCGCGGGCGCCGGCCGGTCCAGCCCCAGCACGGAGGCCTCGGGCACCACCGGGCGCCCCCAGCCGCAGTCGGCGACCGGGTCCAGCCGGCACCGGTCGGCCACCCGCCGGGTGCCCGCCAGCAGGGCCTCGGCGCCGGCGGCGCCGAGGTCCGCGGCCCGGGCGATCTCCGCGGCGAGCGCGCGCATCTGCGGGGCGGACTTGAGCCAGCCCTGGCCGTTGGGCTGCAGCGGTTCCGGGACCGTCGCCCGCCGGGCGTCCCCGGGCCGTCCGGCGCCTCCTCCCCTGCCGCTTCCTCGGCCGCCTCCTCGGCCGCCGGGCGCGTGGCCGGTGCGCGCGCCGAGGGTCTCGAGCGGGGTGAGGGCGCGAGCGGCGTCGAGGACGTCGGCGGTGGCGGCCTCGGCGGGGGTGGCGTAGCGCACCGCGTTGGTCAGCACGGGCGTGAGCCCCGCTTCGAGGGCGGCCCGCAGCATCCGGGCCGCGTGGGAGGTGCTGCACGCCGTGCCGGGGGCGGCGAGGTGGGAGACCACCTCCACGGCGAGCGCCGGCGCGGGCAGCAGGGAGCGCCACCGGTCCAGGGCGGCGCGCCCGGTGCGGTAGCGGCGGGCCGCGAGCTCCTGTCCGACGTCGGACGCGGGTCCGAGCAGCACGGTCAGGACCGGGTCCTCGTGCCGGGGCGAGCGTGCGGAGGCCGCGATCTCGGCGGCGGTCGCCCCGGGCCGACCCTCCGTGGCGTGGGCGGTGGAGACGAGCCGGCACAGGGCGGCGTAGCCCGCCCCGTCGGTGCCGCCGGCCGCCAGGACCACCACGCGGCCGAGGGCACGCTCGCGCCCGGGGGTCAGCAGGGCGAGGTCGACCCCCAGGACGGGGTCGATGCCGTGCTCCCGGCACGCGCCGAGGTGCTTGACCGCACCGTAGAGCCCGTCCCGGTCCGTGCAGGCGAGCACCTCTGCGCCGTCCGCCGCGGCGGCGGCCACCAGGGCGGCGGGCCGGCTCACCCCGAAGTGGGCGCTGAAGGCGGTGGCGACGTGCAGGTGCGGAAAGCTCACACCCCCATTCGAATACGTGTTCGAACATTAAGTCAATTGCAAACCGCCGAGCGCCTCGCACCGGCCTGTCCCTGCGCTGCGGCCCGGTGCGCTGCCTGGTGGTCACCGCACCGAAGGGGCCGGCGGCCGGACGGGCCGGAGAGGTCCGGGCGCTTCTGTGGCATGTTGTGTCCTGCACCACCGACAGGATCGACGGGAACGGCGCTCCGGGAGCGGTCGGTCGCCGCGCGGGCGCGGTCCCACGGCAGGACGGGACGGCCGGCCCGGTGGTCCCGCGGTCCGGACGCAGGAGGAGACGACGATGGACGTCCGGCAGCTGACGTACTTCCTGGCCGTGGTGGACCACGGCGGGTTCACCCGGGCGGCGGAGCAGCTGCTCATCGCCCAGCCCTCGCTGTCACAGACGATCAAGGGCCTCGAGCGTGAACTGGGGGTGCCGCTGTTCCACCGGATCGGCCGGCGGGTGGTGCTCAGCGAGGCCGGTCAGGAGCTGGTGGGCCCGGCCCGGGCGGTGGTCCGGGACCTGGAGGCCGCCCGGGCCGCCGTCGATGATCTGCGCGGGGTGCGCAGCGGCCGCCTGGACGTGGTGGCCATGCCCTCCCCCGGCGTCGAACCGCTGACCTCGATGATCTCCGCGTACACCCGGGCCCACCCGGCGGTGACGGTCAGCGTGGGCGCCGCCTTCACCCCCGAGGAGGTGGCCGAGGCCGTGCGCACCGGGAGCGCCGAGATCGGGGTCCTGGGCTCGGAGCGCCCGTTCCGCTCCGCCGAGGTCGAGGTGGGCCACCTGCAGCAGCACCCGCTGGTGCTGATCGTGAACCCGCAGGCGGACACCTTCGGCGACGGCGCGGCCGTCGGGCGGGAGGACCTGGCCGGGCACCGGGTGGTGGTCTCCCAGCGGGGCTCGCTGATGCGGCGACTGGTCGACGACGCCCTGGCCGGCGGGGTGCCGGTCGAGATCGCCGCCGAGGTCGCCCACCGCACCTCGGTGCTGCCCCTGGTCCTGGCCGGGGTCGGGCACGCGGTGATGCCCTCGTCCTGGACCCCGATGGCACAGCAGCTGGGGCTGCGCGTCGTGCGGATCGAGCCGGTGACCGTGCTGCACGTGGCCGTGCTCAGCCGCCCCGCGCACCGGACCCCGGCCGCCCGCGCGTTCCTGGCCGTCGCCGCGCGGCACGCGGTGGACCGCTCCCCCATCCCATAGGGATCACCTCTTCAGGGCATGCGAACTGGGTCTTGGACCTTGTCGAGGCTCAGGCGCTCTACTGGAACCTGACACCGCGATGCGATGCGGACAACGGGCAAGAGCACTCGAGAAGGAGAGCACCACCATGGCCGAGCACCAGGTCTTCAGGATCGCCTCGATCCCCGCCGACGGCGTGGGCCAGGAGGTCGTCGCCGCCGGCCGGACGGTCCTGGACGCGATGGCCGAGCAGTCGGGCGGGGCGTTCTCCTTCGAGTGGACCGAGTTCCCCTGGGGCAGCGCGTACTACGCCGAGCACGGGGTGATGATGCCCGCCGACGGGCTGAGGACCCTCGAGGACTTCGACGCCATCTTCTTCGGCGCCGTGGGCTGGGAGAACGTCCCCGACCACGTGAGCCTGTGGGGCCTGCGGCTGAACATCACCCAGAACTTCGACCAGTGGGCCAACATCCGCCCCGTGCGCTTCCTCCCCGGGGTGGCCTCGCCGCTGCGCACGGCCGATGACACCGAGCTGGACTGGGTCGTGGTCCGGGAGAACAGCGAGGGCGAGTACGCCGGTCTCGGCGGGCGCAACCTCGCCGGGCGCGGGCCCGGCAACGAGGTCGCGATCCAGTCCTCGCTGTTCACCGAGAAGGGCTGCGAGCGGATCATCCGCTTCGCCTTCGACCTCGCCCGGACCCGCACGGTCCGGAAGGTCTCCAGCGTGACCAAGTCCAACGCCCAGCAGTACGGCATGGTGCTGTGGGACGAGGTCTTCGCCCGGGTCGCCGCCGACTACCCCGACGTGGCCACGGAGTCCGTGCTGGTGGACGCGATGAGCGCCAAGTTCGTCCTGCACCCCGAGGAGCTCTCGGTGGTGGTGGCCTCCAACCTCAACGCCGACATCCTCTCCGACCTCGGCTCCGCGCTGGCCGGCAGCCTCGGCCTGGCTGCCAGCGCGAACCTGAACCCGGAGCGCCGGTTCCCGTCCATGTTCGAGCCCGTCCACGGCTCGGCCCCCGACATCGCCGGGCAGGGCATCGCCAACCCGATCGGCACCATCGCCAGCGCCGCCCTGATGCTCGAGCACTTCGGCCTGCACGACGAGGCGCGCCGCCTCGAGGCCGAGATCGAGGCCACCACCGCCGCAGGGCACCTCACCCGCGACATCGGCGGCACCGCCGGCACGAGCGAGGTCACCGAGGCGATCGTCGAGGCCCTGGCCACCTCGCTGACCTCCGCCTGAGCGTCCGGGCGTCCCGGGTGCGGCGGTCACCGGCCGGTGGCGCAGATGGCCCGCTCGATCAGGGCGGCGCTGCGGCGGTTGATCTCGTCCTCCACGAGCCGGCCGGGATCCTGGGGGTACCATCCCAGGTCGTCGCGCACCTCGGCCGCGACCTCGGACCCTCGGTCACTGGGGGCGATCCGGAAGGTCGCCAGCAGGGGCAGGGCCCGCCACCCGAACTCGGAGCCCGTCCCGCGCCGGCGGAAGGCGGCGTCCGAGCCCACCGGCACCTCCACGCAGCCCTCCGCGGAGCGGACCGCCGGAGCGAGGTCCTCGAACGCCGTGCGGATCCGCTCGAGGGTCTCTTCCGGGGGCAGCGGACACGTCCAGACACGGGTCGTGGTGATGCGGGGCCGCCTCGGTGGCCGGTGCCCCAGCCTGGGGACGACGAACCGCTGTCCGAGCACCAGCGCGACGACGACGAGCACCGCCGCACCCAGCGCCAGCTGCGCCACGGAGACCACACCCCGGAGGAGGAGCTGGACCAGCAGCAGGACGACGACCGCCGACCCTGCCGGCCCGGCCAGCCGGTCCCATCGCCGGGTGGAGCGTCTGGCGGACACACGGCCTCCCTCCTTGGCCCGGGCCGCGGTGCGCCGCGGCAGTCCTCCGTCGCCGCCATTCTGGCCCGTGCGCACCTCCGGGCACTAGATGTGCATCCGTAAAGGGGACAAGCTCGGGGCGCCTCGCCCACGCCACGGGGACGGGTGCTCCGGCGGAGGGGTCCGCACAACTCTCCGCCCCGCCTATGCTGGGGCCCGGCGGCAGCACGGGAGCGGTCCAGCGGCGCCGGAGCGGCGGCCGCGACGACGGAGGGACGTGGGACATGACGGGGACCCACCGGTACGACGTGGAGATCCTGCACCTGCTCGTGTCCCCCGCGCACGCCTACTTCGGGCGCGCCCGGGACGGCGCCGCGGACGTCCCCACCACCGACGCCGAGCGGGTCGAGCTGGTGGCCGGCAAGGGCGTGGTGGGCGACCGGTTCTTCGGCAAGGCCGCGCACATGGACGCCGCCGTCACCCTGCTCGCCGTCGAGGCGCTCGAGGCCATGGCGGCGGACCTGGGCACGGCGCCCTTCGACCCGCTCCTGACCCGGCGCAACGTGGTCCTCCGGGGCGCCCAGCTGGCCCCGCTGCTGGGCGAGGAGTTCGCGCTGGAGTCCCGGGGTGCTCTCGTGCGGCTGCTGGGCGGGCGGCCCGCCCATCCCTGCGCCTGGATGGACCGGGTCCTGGCGCCGGGCGCGCACGCCGCCATGCGGGGACGAGGGGGCCTGCGCTGCCGTCCGCTGTCCACCGGCGATCTGCACCGCGGGCCCGCCGTGCTGCACAGCCCCGTCCCGCTCGAGCCGGAACGGGCCGGCGCGGCCGTGCTGCGCCGCCCGTCCCGTTTGCCGTAGCGCGCTCACGGGGCGCCGGCGGTGCCGGGTCAGGCCTGGACCAGCTGGGGCAGCACCGTCTCCCCGAAGGCGTCGAGGAAGCGGCCCTGCTCCTGTCCCACGTGGTGCAGGTAGATCTCGTCGAAGCCGAGCTCGGCGTACTCGTGCAGCCACTGGGCGTGCCGGCCGAGGTCGGCGGAGACGTTGACCGCCCCGGCGATCTGCTCGTCGTCCACGTCCTCCTGGACCGCCTTGCGCAGATAGTCCTGGGGCGAGGCGAGCTCGGCCATGGTCACGGGGTCGAACACGTTGGTCCGCCACTGGTCGCGGGCGAACGCCCGGGCCTGGTCCGGGGACGGTGCCCAGCTCAGGTGCACCTGCAGTGCGGCCCTCCCGGTGCCGCCGGCCTCGCGCCAGGCGTCGAGCATCCGGCGCAGGTCCTCCAGGGGCTGCTGGACGGTGATGAACCCGTCGGCCACGGGGGCGAAGCGGCGGACCGTCGTCGGGGTGAGCGCGGCGACGAGCAGGGCGGGCGGGACCTCCGGCGGGTCCCAGACCCGGGCACGGTCGGCGTGGAACGGCTCGCGGCAGGAGACCTCCTCGCCCGCGTGCAGCCGGCGGACGACGTCGAAGGCGCCTTCGAGGAACTGCTGCCGCTGCTCCTTGGCCGGCCAGTCCGGGGCCACGGCCCGCTCGTTGAGCTTCTGCCCGCTGCCCAGGGCGGTCCAGATCCGGCCGGGGAACATGCGGGCGAGGGTGGCCGTGGCCTGGGCGGTGACCACGGGGTGGTAGCGCCGGCCGGGGGCGTGCACGAAGCCGAAGGGCAGGTCCGTGGTGGCCAGGGCGGCGCCCAGCCAGGACAGGGCGAACCCGGAGTGCCCCTGGTGCGGCGACCACGGCTCGAGGTGGTCCGAGCACATGGCGGCGCGGAAGCCGGCCTGCTGGGCGTGCCCGACGTCGCGCAGCAGCTGCTCGGGAGGGATCTGCTCGTGGGAGGCGTGGAAGCCGATCGTCGCCATGGGGTCCTCCGGTCGAAGGCGGGAACAGGACAGTGGATCCGGGACAGTGGAAGCGGGACAGTGAGCTCGAAATAGCGGACTCGGGACAGCGGGGACGAGGAGCGGGGAACGAGCGGGGCCGGGCACCGCGGCCCGCTCAGCCGCCCGCCGCCCGGAGGTCCTCGGCGGGGGTGCAGAGGTTGCGCAGCTCGCCGATGCCCTCGATCTCGGTGACGACCTCCTGGCCGTCGCGCAGCCAGATCCGGCGGGGCTTCTTGGCCAGGCCCACGCCGGCAGGGGTGCCGCAGGCCACGAGGTCCCCGGGCTCGAGCGTGAGGAACCGGCTGAGGTACTCGACCAGCTGCACGGCGGAGAAGATCATCCGGTCGGTGCCGGAGTCCTGGTGCCGCACGCCGTCCACGGTGCAGCGGATCGCCAGTCCCGCCTCGGGGTCCACCTCGTCCGAGGTCACCACCACGGGGCCCACCGGGGTGGTGCGGTCGAAGTTCTTGCCCTGGAACCACTCGGAGGTCCGGCCCTGCCAGTCCCGCACGGAGATGTCGTTCATGATCGTGTACCCGGCGATCGCGGCCCTCGCCTGGTCGAGGGTGGCGTGGCGCAGGGGGGCGCCGATCACCGCGGTGAGCTCGGCCTCCCAGTCGATCTTCTCGGACTCCTCCGGCATGGCGATGGGGTCGGTGGGGCCGATGAGCGCGGTGGCGTACTTCGCGAAGATGGTGGGGTGCTGCGGGATCTCCTGGCCGACCTCCTCCGCGTGGTCGTAGAAGTTCAGCCCGGCGCACAGGATCTTGCCCGGGCGCAGGACGGGGGTCGCCAGGTCCTCCGGGGCCGGCGCGGGGCCCGGCTCCCCCGGCAGCCGCAGGTCGCCCCCGGCGAGGAGAGCCCCCACGTCGGGGACGGGCAGGTAGGCGGTGCGCCCGTCCTCCTGCCGGAAGGCCTGGGTGCTGCCGTCGCGTCGCACGGTGCCGAGTCTCACGGGTGCTCCCTCACGTTCTGCGGTGCGGTCGGTCTCCACCGACGATCCTATGCACCCCCGTGGGCCCGTGCACGGCGGAGGAGCTACGCACAGCGCACCACCCGGATCCCCGAGGCGCTCGTGGCGGCGAGCAGCCGCCAGCGCCCGGTGTCGAGGGTGTGGACCAGCTCCAGGGTCAGCAGCTCGGAGCGGGCGTTCAGCTGGACCTGGACCCGCCACATCTGCTGGTCCACCGCCCCGATCCCGCGGTCCCGGGGCAGCCGCGCGTCCTCGGACCACCAGGCGCGGCGCTCGTACCAGCGCACGGGGTCGTGGGCCACCAGGTAGTTCCGTCCGCGCCAGCGCACGCCCACCGGCACCCCGTCCGTGTCGCAGTCCACGTCGACGCTCTCCGTCAGGAAACCCACGACGGCTCCTCTCTCCCTCGGCCCGGCGCCCGTCCCGCGGTGCGCCCTGTCCCCTGGAAGCTAGAACATCTGTACGACACGCTAACCCCGAGAGGAAGAAGAACGGAACAGGTGTTCGCCCATCATCCCTGATCAGAGCCCTTCGTTCACTTTTGTGACCAGGGAAGGAGAAGCATGGACAAGCCCAGCGAAATGGATACGCTGAAGGCACGGAGGGCCTGCCCTGCGCGGCCCGCCCGGACGTCCCCTGTCCCTCGTCCGCCCCGCCGGAGCAGCCGGCGTCGACCTCACGGAGGCCTTCCATGACCGGAACCATCACGCTGATCGCCCACACCGCGGCGAACACCCGGAAGCCCGCGGTGACCCTGCGTCCGGCCGATCCGGAGGACGCCGAGAACCTCGCCCAGCTCTACTACTCCTCCTACGAGCAGGGAGGGGTCTCGAGCCTGGAGGAGGCCCGCCAGGTGATCCGCGGGGTCTTCGACGGGGAGTACGGCCCCTTTCTTCCCGACGCCTCCCCGGTGGTGGTCGACGACGACGGGACCGTGGTGGCCGCCGCGCTCGTGCTGGGCCGGCGCCTGGGCGACGACTTCCCCGACGCCCCCTACATCTTCGAGCTGTTCACGGCGGCGTCCCGCCGCCGCCAGGGCCTGGCCGAGCAGCTCGTGCGCTGCGCCATGAGCACCCTCTACGACAACGGCTACGACCAGGTCTGCCTGCGGATCGACGAGGACAACGCGGCTGCGCTCGCGCTCTACCTGACGCTGGACTTCAACCGCTGGGTCCCCGAGACGGACTACGTCTGAGCCCGGCGGGAACCCCGGGCCCGGGCGCTCCGGTCCCGGGGACGCCGGAGAAGAGGTCGGCGGTCCCGGGTCGTCCCGGTGAAGACGGCGAGCACGTG
>NZ_JBHVDI010000127.1:0-11716 GCF_042802875.1 Kocuria sp. NPDC057446
CCGCCGGGGGCCGCGGGACTCACCACGGACACCGGCGGAGGACTAGGCTCGTGCGGACGCCACCGCCTGCGCCCGCCCCTGGCGGGCGGCGGACCCCGCCACCGGAAGGAACCGCTGTGATCAGCTCGGAGAACGTCAGGTCCTACGTGGAGCGCATGGCCTCGGGGGAGCCCGCCCCCGGCGGCGGGGCGGCGGGGGCCCTGCAGGCGGCGCTGGGCGCGGCCCTGCTCGCGATGTCCGCCCGCTACTCCACGGGTGACGAGCACGCCGACCGGGCCGAGCGCACGGCCGACCTCGCCGAGGAGCTCATCCCCCGCGCCCTGGGTCTGGCGGACGCCGACGCCGAGGCCTTCGGCGCGCTCTCGGCCGCCTACACCCTGCCGAAGGACACCGACGCGGAGCGGGCGGAGCGCTCGCGGGCGGTCCAGGAGGCCACCGCCGGCGCGGCGCGGCCCCCACGGGAGCTCATCGGCGTGGGCGCCGAGGTCGTGGGGCTCGCGCGCGAGCTGACCGACTGGTGCAACCCCAACGTGCTCAGCGACGTGGCGGCGGCCTCCGAGGCGGCCCGGGCCGCCGTGGCCACGGCCATGGTCACCCTGGAGATCAACGTCCGGTCCCTCAAGGACGCCGCGACCCGGGAGGAGCTGCGCGCGGGACTGGCCGAGGGCGAGCAGGCCGTCGAGGACGCCGCGGAGCTCACCCGGCGGATCCGCGAGCGCGTCCGGGACTGAGACCGGGCCCTGCTGCGCGTCGGTCCTCCGCGCCCGCCGGGCGGCGCACCCAGAAGGAGCCGACGACGGCGAGCAGCGAGATGACCGCCCCGCACAGGAAGGCGGCCCGGACGCCCGCGGCGGCGGCCTCGACGCCCGGCGCGTCCGAGGCCGCCGTGCCGAGGGTCATGACCGTGATGAACAGCGCGGCACCGGCGGCGCCGGCGACCTGCTGCACGGTGCCGACCACGGCCGATCCGTGCGCGTGCAGCGCGTGCGGCAGCGCGCCCAGCCCGGCGGTGAACAGGGGCGTGAAGATCAGGGCGAGCCCCACGCTGAGCACCACGTGGGCGAGCAGCACGGCGGGGACCGGGGTCCGTTCCGAGGTGAGGGTCAGGCTCCACAGCGCGCCGCTGACGACGAGCGTGCCGGGCACGAGCAGGACGGTCGGACCGGAGCGGTCGTACACCCGGCCCACCACGGGCGCGAGCAGACCCATGACCAGTCCGCCCGGCAGCAGCAGCAGCCCGGTGGCCAGCGGGTCGAGGCCCTGCACGTTCTGGAGGTAGAGGGGCAGCACGAGCAGCGTGCCGAACAGGGCGGTCACGCTGAGGCCGAGCACCACGGTCGCCACCGTGAAGGTCCTCGACGTGAAGGTGCGCAGGTCCAGCAGAGCCCGGTCCGCGCGCTGGAGCCGGAGCTGACGGCGCACGAACACGGCCAGCGCCGCGGCGCCCACGCCCAGCGGCGCCCAGGCCGGGACGGGGGCCGCTGCGCCCTCCCCGATGGTGCTCAGACCGTAGACCAGCCCGCCGAAGCCCAGGGCGGAGACCACCACCGACGGGACGTCGAGGGAGGCCGGGCGGGGCTCGGTCACGTTCGGCATCCGCAGCGCCCCGAGCAGCAGGGACGCCAGGGCGATCGGCAGCACGGCCAGGAACATCCAGCGCCAGTCCAGCACGCTGAGGATGATCCCGGAGATCGAGGGGCCGATGGCCGGGGCCACCGAGATGACGATCGAGATGTTGCCCATGACACGGCCCTGCCGGGTGGGCGCCACGAGCGTCAGCACCGTGGTCATCAGCAGGGGCAGCATGATGGCGGTGCCGCCCGCCTGCACCACCCGCCCGGCCAGCAGGACGCCGAAGCCGGGGGCCGCGGCGCAGATCAGCGTGCCGGCGCTGAACAGGCCCATCGCGGTGAGGAACACGGGCCGGGTGTGCAGCCGCTGGAGCAGGAACCCGGTGACCGGGATGACCACGGCCATCGTCAGCATGAAGGCCGTGGTCAGCCACTGGCCCGCGACCGCAGTGATCGACAGGCTCTGCATCAGGCTCGGCAGGGCGACGCCCATGATGGTCTCGTTGAGGATCACCACGAAGGTGGAGGCGAGCAGCAGCCCGATGACCAGGCGGTCACGGGCCGCGAGGTCCACCGGGGGCGGTCCCTGCGGGGCGGGCGCGGTCAGCGGTCCGGGCACGGGAGCCGGGGCTCCCGGGGGCGCGGGAGCCCCGGTCGGGGCGGGCAGGGGGACGTCGTGGGCCATGGGGCGGGTTCCTTCGGGCGAGGGGAGGGCGTCGTCCGCACCGCGGGCAGGACGCCACCACCAGATCCTAGGCCCCGGGGAGAATGGTGCGCATGCGCAGATACCTCAAGGACGCCGGCGTGCACGCCGAGATCACCCCCGACGGCTTCACCGAGGGCGGGTACGTGCTGTCCATCGGCGGGGCCGAGCAGTCCCACGTGGACCTCGCCCGTCCCGGGGAGATCTTCTACGAGTACCTGCGGCGGATCGGCAACGTCGTCGACGTCGTGGCGGCGCCGGGCGCGCCGGTCACCGCGGTCCACCTGGGCGCCGGGGCCCTGACGCTCGCCCGATACGTGGCCGCGACCCGGCCCGCTTCCGTGCAGGTCGCCGTGGAGCTCGAGCGGGAGCTGCCCGCCTTCGTGCTCGAGGCGCTGCCCCTGCCCGCGGGCGCGGACGTGCGGGTCGTGATCGAGGACGCCCGGGCGGCCCTGCCGCACGTCGTCGCCCCCGGCACCGCCGACCTCGTGGTCCTCGACGTCTTCTCGGGGCGGGACGCCCCCGGCCACCTCACGGAGGTCTCCTTCTACGCCGAGGCCGCCGGTCTGCTGGCGCCCGGCGGGGTGCTCGTCGTCAACGTGGGCGACGACCCCGGGCTGGCGTTCTTCGCCGAGCAGGCGCGGGCCGTGCGGGAGGCGTTCGCCGACGTGTGGTGCCTGGCCGAGGAGCGGCTGCTCACGGGCCGCTACCCGGGCAACCTGGTCCTCGTGGGCGGGCGCCGTCCGCTGCCCCGGGAGTGGGCGGACGCCCTCGCGGTGGCCGGACCGCACCCGGCGGGCGTGCTGGACGGCCTGGCCCTGGAGGAACTGCTGCACCGCCTGTAGCGTGGCTCACACCGTCGAGCCGAGGAGCGCGCCGTGAGCAGCACCGAGAAGTCCATCGAGCACACCACCGAGCACACCACGGGACAGCCCGCCGGGAGCACTGCCGGCGACCCCGGCCGGAGCGCCCCCGGGGACACCGCCGTCCTGGAGTCCGTTCCCGCCGTGGCGGGAGAGACCTCCTCCCGCGTGGCCCTCACGCCGGCCGCCGTGGAGCTCCTCGGGAGGCTGCGGGAGCTGCACGGGCGGCTGATGTTCCACCAGTCCGGCGGGTGCTGCGACGGCTCCGCGCCCATGTGCTATCCGGCCGGGGACTTCCTCACCGGCCCGGCGGACGTGCTGCTGGGCGTGTTCACCCTGCCCGGGGACCCGGCCACGGCCGAGCTCGAGTTCTGGATGTCGCGCGAGCAGTTCGAGTACTGGAAGCACACCCTGCTCACGGTGGACGTGGTCGAGGGACGCGGCTCCGGATTCTCGGTGGAGGCGCCGGAGGGCAAGCGGTTCCTGATCCGCTCGGCGCTCAGGCCGGATCCGGCCGGCTCCTGAGCCGGCCCTGCTCGTCGAAGGACGGGCCCCGGTCGTGGACCGGGAAGGTGGCGAAGGCCGGGACCTCGTAGGGGTGGGCCCCGGCCATCGCCTGCAGCACGTGTTCGCGCACGGCCGCCGGGTACAGCGTCTCGATGCGGACCTCGTCGACCTCCTGGGGCGTCCCGATCTCCCCGATCGCGGGGCGGGCCCCGGGCAGCGGTGTGAAGCGCCCGGTGCCGCGGCTCACGAACGCGCTGTGGGAGTAGGGCCCGGCCCGTCCGGCGCCGGCGTCGCCCAGGGCCCGCAGGACCTGCTCGGCGTGGGTGGCGGGGACGTACACGACCAGGCAGTGGTGCCCGGTGCTCGGGGGCTCGGTGGCAGGAGTTTCGGGGGCAGGGGGTTCAGTGCTCACGGGGCGTGCAGACCTCCGGTTCGTCGTGGTTCGCCGGCTCGAGCTGGATCGTGGAGTGCTGGACGGACACCGGGAAGTGCTCGGCCACGCAGCGCTGGATCCGGCCCAGCGCCTCGGCCGATCCGCCGGAGTAGAAGTAGTCCTCCTCGAGCACCACGTGGGCGGTGAGCACGGGCAGGTCCGAGGAGATCCGGGTGGCGTGCAGGTCGTGGACCTCCACCACGTGCGGCAGCCCGAGGATGTGCCCGCGGACCTCGTCCATGTCCAGGCCGGGGGGCACGCTCTCCATGAGCACCGACAGGGACTCCAGGAGCAGCCGGATGGTGCGGGGCACGATGAGGACGCCGATGAGCAGCGCCACGACGGCGTCCGCCTGCATCCAGCCGGTGAGGGTGATGACCACGGCCGCGACGATCACGGCGACCGAGCCCAGCGCGTCGTTGAGCACCTCGAGCATCGCCGCGCGCAGGTTCAGGTTGGAGCGCCGGCCCCCGAAGAGCACCAGCATCGCCACGAGGTTGCCCGCCAGGCCCAGGACGCCGAAGACCAGCAGCTCCGCCGAGGCCACCGGGTGCGGCTCGAGGAACCGGCGAACGCCCTCCACGAGCACGAACAGCCCCACGGCCAGCAGCACCCCCGCCTGCAGGGCCGCGGCCACGATCTCCGCGCGCCGCCAGCCCCAGGTGCGTCGGGCGCTCGGCGGGCGCAGGGTCAGCTGCGCGGCGATCAGCGCGAGCAGCAGCCCGCCCGCGTCGGTGAGCACGTGGGCGGTGTCGATGAGCAGCGCCAGGGAGCCCGTCCACAGGGCCCCGACCAGCTGGACGACGAAGAGCCCCGCGGTGATGCCGAAGGCGGTGGCGATCCGCCACCGGTCGGTCGCGGGCCCGGCGTGCGAGTGCCCGGGTCCGTGATCGTGCCCGTCCACCGTCTGCCCGCGGTGCCCGGCGTCGTCGTGAGCCATGCCTCCATCGTAGGACGGGGGCGCGGGCGCGGCGTCGTGGATCAGCCGGTGACGAAACCCCGGAACTCCCCGGTCGCGGGTCCGTAGTGGGAGTCCACCTTCATGACGGCGCCGGGCGTGCCGCCGCCGTTGAGGGCCTTGAGCAGGTCCCGCACGGCGTGCCGGGGGCCCTCGGCGACCACCCCCACGGTGCCGTCCGCGTTGTTGACCGCCGAGCCGTGCAGACCCAGCTGCTCGGCGTGGCGTGCGGTCCACCAGCGGAATCCGACGCCCTGCACGGAGCCGTGCACCACGGCGGTCAGGCGCAGGTCCTCCTCGAGGTCCAGGTGGTCGGGGTCCCGGCCGGCGGAGGCGCCCTGGTGGATCGGCGGCAGGCTCACAGGTCCACCACCGTGGACCGGCCGGGGTCGATCTGCTCGCCGGTGGCCCGGGCCTTCGCCCAGCGCAGCGCGGTGGCGACCGTCCCGGGGCTGCGCCAGTGCTCGGCGGTCTCCGTGCGCACCCGCAGCACCACGAGCTCCGGGGTGGCGGGGCCGTCCGGGTAGTAGACCTTGAGCGCGTCGGACCACAGGCCCTCGACCACCTGCGGGTCCTCGACCACCTCGGCGGCCCCGGAGATCGAGACCCACTCGTGGTCCCCCACGAAGGCGACGTTGACGGCGTCGTTGGCGGCCACGTCCCGGACCGAGGAGGTGTCCCGGCTGGTGAAGAAGTTGAGGTCCTCCCCCGGGGCGACGTCGACCACGGTCATCGGCCGGCTGACGAGCTTGCCGGTGGCCTCCCGGGTGCTCAGCATGCCGACGCGGGTGCGGTTCACGAAATCCACGATGTGCTGGATGTCATCCTGATGGGTGCTCATGTGATCAGGGTAGAGAACCGACGGGCCTCGTGGCGCGGCAGGGCCCAGGAATTCGTTCCGGGCGGAACCACGTGCCGCCCACCCGCCGGCCCGGACGGCGAGGGGCGGCCGCTGCGCCCCGGACCCGGTGCGCGGCGACCGCCCCTCGTGCGGTGGGCTCAGGCGGTCACGCCTGCACCTCCAGCGCGTCGGAGATCATCGTGCTGCCGTCGGAGAACTCGATGGTCTTGCCGATGGTCGAGGGGTCGTTCAGCACGGCCGAGACCACGAGGGCCACGTTGGCCCGGGACGTCCGGTGCTCGCCGTCCCGCTCGCCCGTGGAGACGTCGATCCGGCCGCTCGCCTCGTCCTCGGTGAGGGCGCCGGGTCCCACGATCGTCCAGTCCAGCGAGGAGGCGCGCAGGTGGTCGTCCGCGTCGGCCTTGGCCTGGGCGTAGGCGTGGAAGGGGTCGTCCTCGGGAACGCCGTGGTCCTGGCCGGCACCGTGGTAGGAGACCATGACGAAGCGCTTGGCGCCGGCCATCACGGCCGCGTCCATGGCGCGGATCGCCGCGTCACGGTCCACGGCGTAGGTGCGCTCGGGGCTGCCGCCGCCGGCGCCGGCGCTCCACACGACGGCGTCCTGGCCCTCGAGCAGATCGGCGAGCTGGGCGACCGACAGCTGCTCCACGTCGGCGACCACGGGGGACGCGCCGGTGTTCTCGACGTCCTCGGTGTGGTCCGGGTTGCGGAAGATGCTCGTGACGTCGTCGCCGCCGGTCTTGAGCAGCTGGGCGAGGATGAGCGCGACCTTGCCGTGGCCGCCGATGATGGCTGTGTGGGACATGGGGGTACTCCTCGGGGTGCGGATCGGGGTGCAGATCGGGGTGCAGAGGGGACGTGGTGTTCTTCCCCGACGCTAGTCCCGTCCCGGCCGCAGGGACACGGCTCACGCGGAGGGCGAAACCGGGAATGCGCACGGTCCAGCCGTCCGGGGCTCGGGTAGCCTCGACGGGACCCCTGTTCCCGACCGAAGGCTGACCCCGTGCTGATCTTCCAGCTGCTGCTGTGCGCGATCGCCCTCGTCCTGCTGGTCGTCGCGCTGCTCGACGGCGCGTGGACGCTCGCCCTCATCGCCGCGATGATGCTGATGATCGCGGTGTCCGGCGTGTTCATCGCCTACCGCCGGGAGAAGCACCTGGGCCGGCGCTGAGCCCCGTCCGTCCTCGGCGGAGCCGTCCAGGGCCCCGGGCTACTCGGCGGCGTCCTCGATGCCGGTCACCGCGGTGAGGATGAACACCGCGTCCTCCAGGGCCTCGACGGAGTGTCGCTCCGCGGGGATCACGTGCAGATGTCCGGCCTCGAGCACCAGGTCCACGCTCGAGGAGACCCGGATCCGCCCGTGCAGCACCTGCAGGCTCCCGGCGTACGGGGCGTTGTGCTCGGCGAGCACGGCGCCCTCCTTGAGGGCCAGGAGCGTCTGGCGCAGCACCTTCTGGTGCAGCAGGCGCTGCGAGCTGCGCCCGTGCCCGTTGTGCCGGGCCTCGTTGAGGTGCTGCAGAGCGAGCTCGTTCAGGTGCTGCATGGTCGTCCTCCTGGGTAGGTGATCCGGTCTCCGTCGACCACGGCGAACTCCCGCAGCGTCGCGGGGGTCAGCTTGCCGGGCCCCTGTGCACGTCGTGCTCCCACCCTACTGACCGGCCGCGGACGGCTCTGCGGTCCGACACGGCCGGCTCCGCGGGAGCCGGGCCCGTGCGTCACGACCCGCCCGAGCCGGCCTCGGTCCAGCGGGCGGACCCGCCCGGGGTCCGGCGGCCGACGGCGGTCGGGGAGTTCCACGCCTCGTGGTCGGCCATGGTGAAGCGGCGGCCCGTCACCGTCGTCGGGACGATGCGGACGAACCGGTCCTTCACGCCCTCCTGCCACGGGAACAGCGGCAGCTGCAGAGCCTCCATGAGGGCGTGGCCCGGCCGGACGCTCTCGGCGCCGCCCTTGGCGATCACGCTCCACGCCGTGGCGGTCCCGGGATCGCGCCCGTCGATCTCGAGGGCCACGGCCCGGCCCTCGAGCGCGCCGCTGACCTTCGTGCCCAGGCCCGAGCGGAACACGATCGTGCCGCGGTCCACCACGTAGTTGATCGGGAAGATCTCCGGCGCCCCGTCCACCACGACGGCCAGCCGGGCGACGCCGTCCGCCCGCAGCAGGTCCCAGCACTCCTCGGGCGCGAGCTCCTCCACGTCCTTGCGGTACCAGTCCACCGTCGTCCCCTTCCCGTGCGCCTCGGCTGCCCGGGGGTGCCCGGTCACCACCTCCAACCTACGGCGCGGCGCACGCCGGGGGAACAGGAGCGGTTCCGGGGCCGGCGCACTGCGGCACCCGGACCGGGACGTGCGAGAATCGGGCGCATGAGCGTGGTGATCGCGGGATGCGGGGACCTGGGCACGGAGATCGGGCTGCGGCTGGCCGAGCAGGGGCACGAGGTGCTGGGCCTGCGCCGCCGCGCGGAGCTGGTGCCGCCGCCGCTGACGGGGGTCTCGGTGGACCTGAGCACGGAGGTGCCGGAGCTGCCGGGCGACGTCGAGCTGCTGGTGGTGGCCACCGCCGCGGACGGGCGAACGCCCGAGGCCTACCGAGCGGCCTACGTCGACGGTCTGCGCCACCTCTTCGACGGCCTGCGGGCCGCCGGGACCCTGCCCCGGCGTGCCCTGCTGATCTCCTCGACCGCCGTCTGCGGGGACGCCGACGGTGGGGAGGTCACCGAGGACACCCCGCCGGACCCTGCGACCCCCACCGCGCGGATCCTGCTGGAGGCCGAGGAGCTGTTCCACGAGCAGTTCCCGCACGGCACGGTCCTGCGCCTGTCCGGGATCTACGGACCGGGCCGGACCCGGCTGATCGACAAGGTGCGCTCGGGGGACGCTGCGGCCGGGGCCGCCTGGACCAACCGGATCCACCGGGACGACGCCGCGGCCGCCGCCGTGCACCTGCTGACCATGGACGCCCAGCCGCTCACGCTGTACCTCGGCACGGACGACGAGCCCGTGCCCGAGCTCGAGGTCCTCGAGTTCCTCGCGCAGGAGCTCGGCGTCACCCGGCCCGAGGACGTCCCGGAGGCGGACGCACCGGCCCGTGGCTCGAAGCGGCTGTCCAACCGGCGGCTGCGGGAGTCCGGCGTGGAGCTGCGCCACCCCACCTACCGGGAGGGCTACCGGGCGGTGCTCGCCGGGGAGGGCGTGCGCCACCCCTGACCGGCGCCCACCCGCAGGACGACGTCGCGCACCTCGTAGGCGGCGATCAGCTCGACCCACGAGACCCGCGGCGGGTGGGCGAACTCCAGGGGCAGCCGCAGCAGGCGCTGCAGGAAGATGTCGGTCTCCTGGACGGCGAGGAACCCGCCCGGGCAGCGGTGGGCGCCGTCCCCGAAGGACATCACCTCCGGCCGGATGCCCCGCGGCCGGGACCGCTCCGGGCACATCTGCCGGGCATCCTCCCCCAGCTCCTGCGGATCCGTGTTCGCCTGGCGGACGTAGAGGTCGAGCAGGGCCCCGGCAGGCACCTCGTGGCGCTCGGCGCCGTCCGCCAGGACCAGGTCCCGGGTGGTGCGGCGGTAGAGGTGGCCCACCACGGGCTCCAGTCGCAGGATCTCGTGCAGGATGCCGTGCCGCGCCGGTTCGTCGGCCGCGAGGTACTCCTCGCGCAGCCGGGCGTCCTCGAACAGGTGCCAGGCGGCCACCGAGATGAACTCCCGGGTGGTGGCCATGCCGGCGGCGGCATAGGTGACGCACTCCACGAGGATCTCCCGGTCCGAGTAGCCCTCCGCGAGCAGGTGCGAGACCACGTCCTCCTGGGGCTGCTCGCGCCGTGCCCTGATGGCCGGGCGCACGTCCTTGAGCCGGAAGGCGTTCATCGCCCACAGCGGTCGCAGGGAGCCGAGGACGGCGCCCACCCGGCCGGCGAGCCGCCGCGGCGCACCGCCGGAACCGGCGGATCCGGTGACGGGGCCGCTGAAGAAGCGCTCCAGGCGCCGGGACATCCCGTCGATGTCGGAGTTCGTCAGCCCCACCACCTGGGCGGCGACCTCCACGGAGTAGCGCAGCGTGATCGCGGACAGCTCGGTCCCGCCGTCCTGCCGGATCCGCTCGACCAGTTCGTCGGCGCGCTCCTCCATGAGGTCCCGGTAGCGGCGGCGCACGGTGGCCGGGGTGAAGAACCTCGCCGTGGCGGAGCGCTGGCGCCGGTGCTCGGGGCCGTCCGCGTAGAGCACGGGCGGGTGGTCCCCGGTCAGGCCCTGCTGGGCGGTCTCGGCGCTGAAGCCGGCCTGGACCGTGCCGTCGGCCTCCCGCAGCACCTGGCGGACCAGCGGCAGGGACCGGACGTGCCAGACGCCGTCGAGCACCTCCACCCGCGGCGTGCCGCGCTCGCCGGGCGGTGCGGTCCTGCGCCGGTCGCCGTGCGGGACGGGGCAGCGGGTCTCGGGGCGGGCGTCGTCGCTCATGGGCTCATGCTATCCGCGGGGTGCGACGGCGGGCAGGGCCACGGCGGCACGCCGATCACCGGCCCCGGGGCAGTCCTCAGGGCCGGTCCGCCTGGTCGTTCTCGATCTGCGCCGTCGCGGGAAGGATCTGGGAGGAGGACGGGCCGTCCAGCACGACCACCAGCACGCGCAGATCCGCCTCGGAGAGGTAGGCGCCCACGAGCCGGTGGTTGGAGTCGAGGACCACGAGGGACCCCTCGGTCCGGTAGGCCGGGACGGTCAGCTGGACCGGCCCCGACTCCTCCGCGAACTCCTGCCGCATGTGCTCGATCTTCGCCTGCCGGTCCTCCGGCCACTGCTTCGCCGCCGCCTCGGCGAGGGTCTGCGGCCGGTGCTGCGGGTGCGACCACTCCCCCGGGTTTCCCTCGGGATCCACGTGCCACACCGTGTAGAGATCCGCGAGCTCCTCCCGGGAGGAGATCACCAGGTCCTGGACCCGGCTGTTCTCGTCGTCCAGCGCGCCCCAGTCGAGCCATGCCCGGATGTCGTCGCCGAACAGGGTCTTGAAATCCGAAACGTCCATGCCGCCATCTCAGCAGACTCACGGTTCCACCGCCACAGGCCCCGCCCTGCCACGAGGGAGCCGGCCCGGGCGTCAGCCGCGCCCGGTGTCTCCTCCCGCCGCGCGCGGCGCCGCCGCGGACCGGACGTTGAACGCCGAGGCCGAGCGGTCGGCGGGCTCGGTCGGGAACACTGTGTGCCCCTCGTCCCACTTGTGCCGGGCGTAGGCGTGCAGCCGGGCGGCGAAGGGACCGTCCCGCCACTCCAGGTAGGGCATGTCCTGGCTGGCGTCGAGCAGGAAGTAGCTGCTGAACGCCCGGAGCACCTCCGGCTCGCCCGCGGCCGGCACGGAGGGCCCGCCCCTGGGACGGTCGGCGGCGGAGCCCTCCGCCGCCGCGGGGCTCCCGAGCACGAGGAAGATCGGTGCGCCGGGCAGACCGTCGTAGACCCGCACCTCGAGGCGTTCGGCCACCAGGGGGTCGGTCTCCCCCAGGGCCCGGAGCTGGTGGACCAGCGTGTCGAAGCTGCGCCGCAGGTCCATGGGCGAGAGGCCGTAGTGGTGGCGGATCTCGTGGAGCCGGGACGCGAGCGCGGGCGACTTCGGGTCGAGGACCAGCAGCCGGACCCGGACCCCGGCGTCGAGCGCCCGGTGGATCGCGTCCAGGTCGCCGGCCAGCGTCAGCGGGAAGGTGTCCATCCACCACAGCTCCTGCCCGGGCCGCACGCCCCGGAGCACGTCGACCGCGTCGAGCTCCTCGCGGACCCCCACGAGGCCCAGCTGGTCCTCGCGGGGCGCCGGCGGCGCGGGGGCCGGGGAGCGCGGGGC
>NZ_JBHVDI010000128.1:0-11607 GCF_042802875.1 Kocuria sp. NPDC057446
CACCTCGACGACGTCGAGCGCCACCGCCGCGTGCTCGAGATCCTGGACTCGCTCGAGGCGGTCCGGGCGCAGCTAGCCGATCTGCGCTCCCGCCCCGGCACGGAGATCGACGAGGACGTGCTGGACGAGCTGGAGCGGGCCGAGCGGGCGGCGGAGACGGCCGAGGCGGAGCTGGCGGCCGGCAGCGCCCGGGTGGAGCTGACCGCGCTGGGCCGCGCGCGCCCGATCACCCGCGGCGGCAGCACCGAGGAGATCGACCCGGTGGAGCCGTGGTCCGTCCCCGTGACGGACGAGGTCGAGGTCGAGATCCCCGGCGAGTGGCGGCTGCGGGTCTCCCCGGAGCAGGGCATCGCGGCCAGGCGGGACGCCGCCCGGACGGCAAGCGCGCGGTTCACCGCGATGCTGGCGCGGCACGGGGTCTCATCGGTCGCCGCGGCCCGCGCCGAGTGGCGCGCCGCGCAGGAGCTGGCGCAGCAGGTGCGCGAGGCCGTGGCCCAGCGGGACCGGCTGCTCGCCGGCGAGGACGAGAGCCGCCTGCGCGACGACCGGGACCGCCTCGCCGCCGCGATCGAGCAGTACGGGGAGCGGCGCGACGACGACGCTCCCCTGCCGGAGTCTGCCGGCGCCGCCCAGGAGACGGCCGATGCGGCCGAGACCGCCCTCACCGACGCCGAGGACGCCGCGCTCCACGCCGAGGCCGCCGCCCAGGCCGCCCGGTCCGCCCTGGAGTCCGCGCAGACGACGCTGCACTCCCTGCAGGGCGCCGCGCTCGAGCAGGAGCGCGCCCTCACCGGCTCCCGGGCACGGCTCGAGGACGCCCGCCGCGAGGTCCCGGACGAGGACCTGGACCGCGCCGTCACCGCGGCGGCCGCGGCGCTGGAGGCGGTCCAGGAGGAGATCGACGGGCACGAGGCGGCCCTCGCCGGCCTCGACGCGGACCGGGTGCTCGCGGACCAGCAGCACGTCGCGGACGAGATCGAGGGGCTCGAGTCCCTGCTGGCCGAGCGGCGGGGGCGTCACCAGTCCCTGGCGGGCCGGCTCGAGGGCATGGGCCGGGACCGGGTGCAGCTGGCCCACGACCAGGCCGAGACCCGGTTGGAGGCCGCCCGGCGCCACCTCGCCGGGATCGAGCGGCGGGCCGAGGCCGCCCTGCTCCTGGAGCGGACGCTGCTGGAGCACCGCGAGCGCGCCCACGCCCAGTACGTCCAGCCGTTCCGCACCGAGGTGGAGCACCTCGGCAAGTCGGTCTACGGCCCGGACTTCGAGGTGCAGGTGAGCGGTTCCCTGGAGGTGGAGCAGCGCAAGCTCGACGGCGACTGGCTGCCCTTCGCCGCCCTCTCCACGGGCGCCAAGGAGCAGCTGGTGATCCTCATCCGGCTCGCCACCGCCCTGCTCGTGGACCCGGAGGACGGGGTGCCGGTGCTGCTCGACGACGCCCTGGGCCACTCCGACCCCCAGCGGCTCCGCCGGCTGGCCTCGGCCATCACCACCGCCGGGGAGCGGACCCAGGTGATCGTGCTGACCTCGAACCCCGAGCGCTTCGTGAACCTGCGGGAGGCGCACCGGATCGACATGTGAGCATCCGGGTTCAGGAGGCCGGCCCACCGCCCGAGGGCGCCATCGGGCCCACCACGCGGTAGGTCGCGCAGACGAACGCGCGGTTGCGGGCCACGTCCGTCAGCTCCAGGTCGAACCTGCGAGGGAACAGGGGGCGGCCCGCCCCGAGCGTGACCGGCGCGATGGAGACCATGAGCTGGTTCAGCAGCCCGGCCTCGGCGAACTGCGCGGCCAGGTCGCCGCCGCCGACCACCCAGATGTCCTTCCCGCCGGCGGCGTCCGCGAGAGCGGCGTGGATCGGTGCCACCTCTCCCTGGGCGAAGCGGAGGTCGGCCCCGGGGATGCCCGGCAGCTCGGCGTGGGTGACCACCCAGGTGGGCATGTCGTAGGGCCAGTCCTCGCCGGAGGCCTGCAGGTGCGCGCGGACCCACTCGTAGGTGGTGCGTCCCATCACGACCGCCCCGACCCCGGCGATGAACTCGTCGTAGCGGAACGGGCCCTCGGGATCGGAGTCCTGCCGGAACAGCCACTCCAGGGAGTCCTGCTCGTCGGCGAGGTAGCCGTCCAGGGTGGTGGCGGTGTAGAAGACGGTGCGGGTCATCGGAGGCCTCCAGTGCGTCGTTGCAACCATTCGATCGGGTCCCCGGCATCGGGGACGACTCCGGCCAGGCGCAGCATCAGCCGGGCCAGCTGGCGCCGGTGCGCGGAGAACGTGAGCACGTGGGCGATCACGCTGCTGACGACGAAGCTCTCGGGCGGGTCGCACAGCGCGTCGATGATCCGGTCGCCCCACGCAGCTCTGCGGTCGATGTCCCGGACCACGGCCAGCCACCGGGGGACGATCTCCCGGTGGCGATCCGCCAGTGCCACGGGATCGTCGTCCTCGGTGTCCGGGACGTCGTGCCCCTCGATGGCCGCCAGCCAGATCTCCTTGGTCGCGACGAGGTGGCGCAGCACCTGGGCGAGCGACTCGTCGGGGCCGTCCCAGCTCAAGGGCGCGCTGCCGGGCACGTGCACCCTGCGGTACTCCTCCTCGGACACCCCTTGTGCCAGCGCCAGCAGGTCTCCGACGTCCTCGACGTCGTGGTGCAGCATCAGCTCCGTCACGTCGGCCGCCGCCGGCCGGGTCGCTGCGGCTTCGTGGGTGTCGACCCACAGCGAGGTCGGAGGGTGGAAGTGGATGCCGTTGGGAGCCGGCAGCCAGTGGCTCGTGCCCCGCTCGGCGGCGGTGCTGGGGGGATGGCCGAACGCCCTGGTGAAGGCGCGGGCGAAACCGTCGACGGACTCGTACCCCGCAGCCCACGCCGCCTCGGTCACCGATCGGCCCGCCCCCAGCTCCCACGCCGCCCGCTCCAGCAGGACCCGCCGCCGCATCGTCACCGGCGGCTCCCCGGTGCCGCGGGTCAACCGGCGGCTGAAGTGGTAGGGCGAGGACCAGGCACCACCGGCCATGTCCTCGAGCGTGCGGTTGTTCTCATCGAGCACCGCGTCGAGCAGCTCACGAAGTCGATCACGTTCCTGATCCGGCATGTCCCCAGTCTGACCGGACGGAGCCCGACAGCACCCGACCGTCCTTGCTCACTGCGGCGCAGCGCCTCGGTCCGGACAGCAGGAAGGGCCGCGCTGCGGCTGTTCGTCGTCCGTCATCGGCGGCCGATGACACACATGCGCTGCTGGGCCGTCCGCCCTTGCTCCGGCCTCCTCAGGCGCGCACTGTGAGAGGCACGCACCAGGGCGCACCACGACGGATCAGGTCCTGGAGCCAGGCCGGAGGAGATCAGCCCATGGCCCATCATTCCGATGCACCCCGCCGGTCGCCCGGCGCCGCGCGGGATCCCGAGGCGCAGGCCGGCGCCCTGCGCCGGTGGACCGGACGGCACGGGCTGCTGGCCTACACCGTGCTCGCCTGCGGCATCAGCTGGAGCCTGCTGATCAGCGGGTTCCTCGGAGCCCGGGCCGGCACCCTGGATCCCGACGGCGCCCTGGTGTGGGTGCTGATCCAGGTCGCCGCCGGCGGCCCCCTGATCGCGGCCGTGGTGGTGCTCGCCCTGACCCGGGGCCGGCGGGGCCTGGGGGAGCTGGCCCGCAGCATCGTCCGCTGGCGGGTCCACCCCGTGTGGTACGCGTTCGTCCTTCTCGCCGTCCCGCTGCTCGGGCTCGCCGCGACCTGGGTCTTCCACCCCGCGGCCATGGCTGCGTCCCTGGCGCAGAACTGGTCCCTGCTCTACACCCAGCTGCCGCTGGGCGTGCTGAGCATCGCTCTCTTCACCGGACTGGCCGAAGAGCCCGGGTGGCGCGGCTACGCCCAGCCCACGGCCAACCAGCGCCACCGGCCCTTGACGGCCGCGCTGATCGTGTCGGTGATCTGGGCGCTCTGGCACCTGCCGAACGCCCTGTTCGGTCAGGGCGCGGTCGAGACGCTCGCCCACCTGCTGGCCACGGTGGTCAACGGGTTCGTGCTGGCCTGGGTCTACAACGCCACCGCCGGCAGCGTGCTGCTCGTGATGCTGCTCCACGGCGCCCAGAACGCCACCGGAGGACTGGTCCTTCTGCTGTTCGAGGGATCCGCTGACGGGCCGACGCGCACCGGGTACTACCTGATCTCGGCGCTGGTCTTCGGCGCGCTGATGGTCGTCGTCACCGTGCGCACCCGGGGGCGGCTGGGTCTGCCGTCCCCGGGTGCGCACGGCACGCACCGGTCGGGAGGAACACCATGACCACGTCCGCCCCGGACCCCCGGGACACCGGCCACCGCTCCCGGAGCGGTTCCCCGACCCGGGGCCGGCCCCTGACGGTCTTCCTCGTCCTGGCCCTGGGCCTGGGCTGGGCGGCGCTGACGGTCCCCGCGCTCACGGGGCTGCCGGGGGAGCCGTTCCTGCTGTTCCTGACCTTCGTGGGACTGCTGGGCTCAGCGCTGCTGGTCACCCGCCTGGCGGACGGTCCGGGCGGGATCCGCCGGCTGCTGGGGCGGGCCTTCGCCTGGCGCTTCGGCGCTGGACGCTGGGCCGTGGTCCTGCTGGGCATGCCGGTGCTCACCCTGGCCCTGGCCGCGGCCACCGGCACCCTGCGCAGTCCTCCGGCCGGCTGGGCGGCCGAGGCGGGGTGGTACCTGTTCGGCACCCTGATCTACGGGGCGCTGGTGCTCAACCTGTGGGAGGAGACCGCCTGGGGCGGGTTCCTCCAGTCCCGGCTCACCGCCCGGCACGGGCTGCCGGCCGCCGCGCTGCTCACCGGCCTGCCCTTCGCCGCGATCCACCTGCCGCTGTACCTGGCCGAGGGCTGGAGCGCGGAGACCGCCAGGTACATCGGGCTGCTCTTCCTGCTGGCGCCCGTCTACCGGTACCTGCTGGGCATGCACCTGCTGGACACGGGCGGCAGCGTGCTGGCCATCGGCATCCAGCACGCCTCCTGGAACGCCGCCGGGAGCCTCGGAGCGGTCGAGGGCGAGTGGCAGGTGCTGGTGGCGGTCGTCCTGCTCACGCTGCTGGTGGCGCTGGAGCGCCGCGTCCGGGGCCGGGGCACGCGGCCCCTCGGCCGGGACGCCGAGCGCCGCGCGGCCGCGGCGTGGACGGCACCGCGCGGCCGCGGCCCGGGAACCGCGGTCGACGGCCCGGGGTGACCGACCAGGGCCTCCGCCCTCGGCACCGGCGGAGAACCACGTCCACCGCCTCGTCCGACATACGACCTGCGTGAGGTGGCCCACATAGAATCGTGGCCACCGAGGCAAGGGGCTGGCATGAGCATCGAGGACGAACGGCGCATCCGCGCTGCCGCCCGGGCACCGCACGAGCCGGAGCCGCGCCGCCGCACCCTGGACAACCGCGGTGCGAGCGAGGCCGCCCTGGCGCGAGCCCTGGACGAGGTGCGGAAGGTCGGGGTCGAGGCGAGCGAGCTGCTGCGCCGCGAGGGCCTGAAGCCGGCCAAGCTCGTGCACGTCCCGCACGGCGCCCGGTCCTATCCCCTGATCGGGCACGCGTTCTCCCGGGTGGCGTGCGGGCACGGGTGGCACGTCGTGCGCGGCGTGGTCGTCGGCACCGACGGCCGGCTGTGGGGGCGCGCGGCGACCCACGATCCCACCCCGCAGCAGGACCTGGGCGCGTGGCGGCTGGACGTCGAGCCTCCCGGCGACGGACTTCAGCTGCCTCCGCCCGTGCAGTTCGACGGGACCGCCCTGCACACCCTGCGGAGGATCTCCGAGCACGAGTGCCTGAAGGTCGACCTCATCGACCGCCTGATGGACGGCTACGCCCGGCTGCTCATCCTGCACCACCGCCGGAGCTCATGAACGGCGCGAGCGGTTCCGGAGCAGGCCGAGCAGCACCACCACGGCCAGCAGCAGCACCATGCCGGCGTAGCCGACGGCCGTGGGCACCAGCCCGATCCGGCCCGCCACCGCACCCGCCGCCACGGCGGGGATGCTGTGGGAGAGATAGCTGACCACGTAGATCGCCGAGAGCAGCCCCGCCCGTTCGCGCGGCGCCGCCTGCGGCAGGAGCGTGCGCAGCACCCCGAGGAAACCGGCGCCGAAGCCGACGCCGGCCACCACCGTCGCGGCGAAGTACAGTCCGACGGATCCGACGACGAGCGCCGCGATCGTGGCCGCCATGCCGGCCACGAGCAGGACCATGCCCAGGGCGAGCACCCGCCCGGGGGCGCGCGAGCCGACGACGAGGATCGCGATGCCGCCGGTGCCCGTCAGCGCCGCGACCACGAGACCGGTGAGGACCACGGAGTCCGCCCCGGTCAGCGAGCGCACCAGGTTGGGCCCCAGGGAGATGATGAGCCCGCCCAGGGCCCAGCACGCGGCCGCGGCGGGCAGCACCCACACCGCCGAGCGCCGCACCTGCGGTGGGAAGGACACGCGTGGGCGCAGCGAGGCCAGCGCCCCGGGAGCACGCTCCGCGGTCTCGGGGCCGAGCGCCGTGCCTCCGAGCTGCAGCACGAGCAGTCCCAGCAGCACGAGGAAGATGAGGTCGATCATCCCCGGGGCGGCGGCGACGATGAGGCTCGAGGCCACCGCGCCGCCAGCCAGGCCCAGGACCGGTCCCGCCCCGGTGATCACGGTCCCCAGTCCCCGGCGGCCCTCCGGTTCGAGCTCGATGACGTAGGCGCCCAGCGCCCCGGTGGCGGTGCCGGTCGCCACGCCCTGGACGAGACGGGCCACCACCAGGGTCGTCTCGCTGTCGGCGAGCACGAACACGGCCATCGCGGCGATCTCCAGGGCCAGGGCGACCAGCAGCACCGGGCGGCGCCCCAGGTGGTCCGACAGCGCCCCCACCGTGAGCAGCGCGGCGAGCAGCGCCACCACGTACGCGGCGAAGATGACGGTCAGCACGACCGGCGGGAAGCCCCACCGGTCCTGGTACAGCGGATACAGCGGACTGGGCGCGCTGGAGGCGGCCATGACCACCACCAGCACGGACGCCTGCATCCAGAACGCCGCGCGGGCGGGCAGCACGGGACGACGGCGGGGCGCGGCGCCGGAGCGGTGGAACATGCAGGGCCTTTCACGGCGGGACTGAAGCGCGCGGCACGACCGCGCTGCCCTCACGCTAGCCCCACCCGGGACCGGTGCCGCTATGACGCGTTCTGCCGGCGCACCATCTCGGCGATCCAGACGGGGGCGTACGGGGACGTGCAGTTGGGCGGCGTCGGATAGTCCTTGAGCACCTCCAGGCGCTCCCCGATCTCCAGAGCCCGGGGCCGGTGCCCGGGGTGCTCGATCCCGATCTGCGCCAGGCAGGTGTTCATCGCCCACTGCAGGCGCTCGGGGGCGTCCCCCATCTCCGCCTCGACGACGTCGAGCAGACCGGCGAGGTCGAGCCCCTCGGGGTTCTTCACCACGCGGTCCGCGGTCAGCGCCCAGCCCGCGCTCGCGACGACGGGATCCGGATCGGCCAGCCAGGCCACGCGCAGGTCCTCGGCGTGCGGGCTCTTCTTGACCACGTAGTTCACGAACCAGTCGTGCACCTTCGGCGTGCGCGTCTCGCGCACCATGGCGTCCAGCTCGTCCCGTGCGAACGCCTTCGGCCGGCAGATCAGCAGCGCGAGCAGTCGCGCCGCGGTGTCCCCGGTGCCCCAGAGCTCGAGCGCGAGGTCCTGCTGCGTCTTCAGCCGCTTCGCGACCGCCCGAAGCTGGGTGAGGTTCACCCCGTGGTCGTCGCCGTGCCGCTCGTTCACCGCGCGAATCCTGGGATCCTCGAGCGCGGCCAGCTCGGCCAGCACGTCCTCCACCGTCGTCCCGGCCATTCCGGCCTCCTGTTCCTCGCGTGTGGGAGCCAGCCTAGAAGGCGGGTCGGACCCGCGGCGGGAGGCGTCGTCGTCGGCCGACCCGGTGCGCACGATCCGCCCGCCGGCCCTCCGGACGTCCCGGTCCCGGGCGGCACACCCCTCCCACCAGGCGCGATATCCGCCGCGGCCGGTGCACACGCCCCTAGGCTGTCCCGGGTGGCCGGGACGCCCTCCCCCAGTGCTCCGCCGCTCCGTGCCCGCGGGCGACCCCCGCGATGGCTCCGCCCCATCACCGACGATGAAAGCGACCACGATGACCTCCCCCCGCTCAGCCCTCGCCACCACCCCGGTCCGCCGCGTGCGCACGCCGCTGCTCCGGGCCGGCGCCGGCCTCCTCGCCGTCGCGGCGCTCGCCCTCACGGCCACCCCGGCCCACGCCGTGAGCACCAGCTCCACCGGCTGGCACCCCGTCAGCGGCACCGACCGGACGTTCCGCGCCGACAACGGCATCGCGCTGACCTACCACTACTACGCCGACGGCGTGGACTGGGACCGCCCGGCCGGGGCGGTCTTCTACTTCGACGGGGACGGCACCGCCCGCGCCGAGCAGCCGGAGGGGCGCTTCGCCACCCGCCTGGCCGAGGTCGCCGCCGAGACCAACCGGGCCTTCGTGTTCGTCGAGGCCCCCAACGGCACCCGCAGCTGGCGCGCCGGGGACACCGCGGCCACCGCCGCGGCGGTGCGCCAGTTCGCCACCACCAACATCACCCCCACCACCGACGCCGGGGTGCTGATGGCCGGCTACTCCGGCGGCGCGGAATTCCTCTCCCGGAGCCTGCTGCGCGAGGGCATGGACTGGCTGCCCGCCGGCTCCGGGGCGGCCCTCATCGGCGGCGGCGGCACCTACGGCCAGCCCATCGCCGAGGCCACCCCGGCCACGGACGACCTGGACCTCACCTGGGTCGTGGGCGACCGGGACGGCGCCTACGCCTCCGACTCCGGGTCCTGGTCGGCCCTGGACGCCGCCGCCCAGGCGGAGACCGAGTACCGGGAGGCCGGCTACGACCAGGCGCAGCGGATCACCACCGCCGGGGCGCACACCGACTACGACATTCCCGGCATCGTCGCGGAGCGGCTGGCCGAGCTCGGGCGGTAGCCGCACCGGCCGGGACAACCGGGGCCGGCACTCGGATCCGGAGCGGATGCGTCATCCCCCGCCCGGCGGGCGCTCCTGGCCGGCGGTTCTGTCCAGGTACTTCGTGATGCAGTGGACCGCGCCGAGGTTCTCGGCGAACGGGTGGAAGTCCCCGAGCATCGTGACCTCGAAGCCGAGGGACTGCCAGACCTCCCGGTTCGCCTCGTCCGTCCTGGCCAGGTCGCTCCATGCGCCGTGCCCGTAGGTGGGCAGCCACACGCGCTTCGTCCCGTCGCTCCCGATCTGTGTCAGGGCGTTGTTGCCGGTCGCGAAGTACCAGGTGCGCAGTCTGTCCGCCGGGTCGTCCACGTGGGTGAGCGGCAGAGGATTCCGGTGGACGTCGAAGCCCAGGGCGTCCAGATGAAGTGCGATGTTGTCGAACACGTCCGGCATGGCCCCGGGCCAGAGCGGCACGTCCAGGATCTGCGCCGCCATGCGGGGGTCGCCCACGAGCATCCGGTATCGGCCGTCGGTGCCCCTGCCCGCCAGGGTGATGAACATGTCGATGTGGAAGAGCGGCTGGACCGTTCCGGCCTTGTTGCCGAAGTGGACGATCTCGTGCCACTCCGTCCCGTCGACCGTGATCGGCCGGACCGCCTGAGCCGGGACGGGAACGGTGCTCCCCACGTAGTGCAGCGCCCGGGACGTGTCCAGGTACTCCGAGTACAGGCGTCGAACGGTGGCCGGAGGGCTCTCCCCCGGAGCCGGGATGATCGCCTGATACACGTAGCCCAGCGAGTTGGCGGGGTAGTCGGCGCCGATGAGGAAGAAGTCGTCGCCGATGAGCAGGTTCCCTCCCTGGAAGTAGAGGGGAGCCTGGGTGTGAGTCATGTCGGTGTGGTTGCTCACGATGTCCGCGATGAGGGCGTCCGCGTAGCGGGGGAAGGAGAACGGCTCGACGAAGGCAGGGGTTCCCGCACCGTCGTCCTGCACGACGGCATAGCCGTCCTCGGCCCACACCGAGAAGTGCAGATGATCCGCGACGGTGATGACGTGGACGCCCCCCGGACGGTCGGCGTCGAACCAGCCGCGCACGTCGGACACGACGGAGTCGTGCGTGATCACCTCGAGGTCGACCTCCGGGCCGAGCTTGGCCAGCAGGTCCCGGTAGGCAGCTGCCAGCGGGTTCGGGCGGCCGTCGACGTCCCCGACGGCATAGGAGGGGACGGCAAACAGCATCCTGCCGATCTCCCCGTGGGTGCTCGACACCAGCCGCGGATTCCGAGGAACCCGTCTGGCGGCCTCTGCTGCCGCGGCCTCCGCCATCACGGTGCGCGCGAGGTAGAGCTGTCGTTGCCCGTCTTCGGGCACGTCCCCTTCGGTGCGCGGACGCAGTGCCGCCACTTTCGGGTAGTGCCTTTCCATCTTCTGCTCCGGCATACCGATCTCCCCACGGAAGCGTGCGCGAACGATGTTCCCTGAAGCATGATCCGAACCCGAGGGGATGGGAAGATCGAAATGCAAGATGAAGAGCCGGCTCGTACCGTTGGAGCCAGACGATGAGTCCGGCGCTCACCACGCGGAGCCGCGGGGGACACCGGTCCCCTCGGTCAGGCGTTCCGCCCTTTGGGGGACGTGCGCGCGTTCGCCGACTCCCGTGATCAGCTTCCCCGCGCATCAGCCCCGCAACACGGCGCCTCCGGCCCGGCGGAGCCCTACTCTGGAAGCGGGAGAGGTGAGGGGAATGAGAACGCAGCGGACCGTCGGTGCTCTGTTCGGAGCGCTCCTGCTCGTCGCAGGCGTTCTGCTGCTGCTCCAGGCCCTGGGGGCCGCGGTGGCCGTCGGGCTGTTCTGGGGCGTGCTGTTCCTCGCGGCCGCCGCCGTCTTCTGGTACCTGTTCGCCACCGGCCGGCAGAACTGGTGGGCGGCGCTGCCCGGCGGTGCGCTGCTGGGCCTGGGCCTGACCGTGCTCACGGGCGAGGCCGGGCTGCCCGGCGCCGCCGTGTGGGGCGGATCGCTGTTCCTGGGCTCGATGGGCGCCGGCTTCGCGGCGGTGTACCTGCGCGAGCACGAGCGCTGGTGGGCGATCATCCCCGCCGGGGTGCTGACCACCCTCGCGCTGACGTCCGCGTGGGACGCCGCGATGGCCGGGGAGCGCGCGTCCGGGGCCCTGTTCTTCGCCGGCCTCGCACTCACCTTCGTCCTCGTGGCGGTCCTGCCCGGCGGACCGGGACGACGACGGTGGGCGTGGATCCCCGCCGCGGCGCTGGCGGTGCTCGCCGTGCTGATCGCCCTGGAGGCCACGGCGCTGCTGAGCGTGCTCGACTACCTGTGGCCACTGGCCCTCATCGCCGGCGGCGGGTTCATGCTGTGGCGGGCACTGGGGCGGCGCCACACCGCGGAGCCGCTCGAGGGGAGCGGCGAGCGCCCGCCGTCCTCGAGCGAGGAGCCCGGCTCCCGCTGACGGGCCCCGAGGTGGAGATCGAAGCGGGTCCGATTCGGGGGCTGACGGCCCTGTCATATCCCCGCCTGAGGTTTACGGGTGCTTCGTAGCGCGAAAAATGCACTCAGGGCGGCATTGGCGTGTTAACACCTGGTCTCATAACTCGGTCGCCTGGCGCAGTCGGCGGAGGTTGATGATCGAAACAGCGAGCAGCAGCAGTGGCAGCAGCGTGGCTGTGGTG
>NZ_JBHVDI010000129.1:0-11606 GCF_042802875.1 Kocuria sp. NPDC057446
GCGTCCCGGCGGGCCTGCTCGCTGGCGTAGGGGCGGGCGTAGAGCACCTCGTCGGAAAGCAGCCGGTTGTACCGCTCCACCTTCCCGTTGTGCCGGGGCGTATAGGGCTTGATGCGCTGGTGCCGGCCGGCGAGGGCCTCCACGCACCGGGTGAAGTCGCGGGCCTTGTAGTTGGCGCCGTTGTCCGTGACGACCCGGTGGATCCGGGTGATGCCGTGGGCGGCGAAGAACGCCCGGGCTCGGCAGAAGAATCCGATCGTGGTCACCGCCTTCTCGTCGGCGAGGGCTTCGGTGTAGGCCAGCCTCGAGAAGCCGTCCACGGCCGAGTGCAGGGAGGTGTAGCCGACCTTCGCCCCGGGTCCGCGCTTGGCGGCCTTCGCGGCGGTGGATCCGCGGCCGTGGGCGCGCCAGCCGCCGCCGTCGGGGATGCGCCCGACCTTCTTCACATCCAGGTGCACCATGTGCCCGGGCCAGGCGGCACGGATCCGCTGGGGCGGGCGTCTCAGGTCGTCCCCGGCCGGAGTGAGGTCGCGCAGGCGGGAAATGCCCAGCCGGGCCAGCCAGCGACCGATCGTGCGCAGGTGCAGCTCGTGCCCGAGATCCAGCAGGTGGCGGTGGATCCGCCTGGCCGACCATTTCCGGTCTCGCCGGAGGGACTCGATGAGCTCCACGACGGCCGCCGGGGTGCGCTGAGGGCTGCGCCTTGGGACTGAGGGACGATCGGCCAGCCCCGCCTCACCGGCGGCGAGATAGCGGGCCACCCAGGTGGTCACCGTGGGGCGGCTGACCCGGAACTCGGCGGCCACATGGGCCTTCGGGATCCCGTCCTCGAGGTGACGGCGGACCATGCGCAGCCGGCCGGTCGGGGTCAGAGGTGCATTAATGTGGGGCATGAACGGGCTCTCTTGCTGCGGACGGACGGTGTAGGAACTTCCATCCTGTGGCGAGGAGCCCGTTCCTCATCTCACCGGCACACCCGCGGCAAGAACCTCATGCCCCACAACACCTAGAGTGCGGCGGGGGTCTTGACCTCACTGCTCGCCGCTTTGGACCAACGCGCCAGCGGCCCCGGAGGTTGGAAGAGCCACCCACACCCGACCCGAGGAGCCACATACGCGAGGGCAAGTGGTGCAATGACCCCAGAAGACACGACGACGATCAAAAACAAGCCCTCTGATTCAAAACCCAACCGTGCCAACACAATGCGCGTCCCTGCGGTAACAATTACGTGGGCGAGATAAACCTCAAGGGTGTGCTCGCCGACGTAACCTACGATTCGGCGAATGACCGATACGTGGGCCAGTGCTGCGGCCATCGCGAGCAAGACGACGATTCCCAGCAGAGCCCCAGCGATGCTTACTGCCACGGTATCGAGGGGCAGTTTCGACGAGCCTGCCGTCCCTGGACTCATGCCCATATGCCACAGGACCGCAAACCCGGCAGCCGCTACAAGTCCGAGCGCGCCCCAAATCCATAGTGGCCCATTTAGCGCTCGGCCGAGTCGCCCCATCCCGATGGCGGCGCCCAATGCTGTGAACAGCAGCAAAGAAAATCCGCGTAACCCAAACAGCAACGGGTTCCAATCCCAGGTTGCTAATGCCACCCCTGCCAGCACCACAAGTACCACAATTGCTCGCCGACGAGTCACCCAGGGAGCGGCGAACGTGATGACGAGCGCGGACACCGCAAGATACGGCAGAAACCAGAGATGCGCCGGCATCGTCCAGATTTGCAAGAGGTCGCTGACCCCACGGGGGGTGTTCTTCATACTGCTGGTGGCGATTTCGACGCTCGTTTGGATGAAGAACCACAGCACGTAGAGATAGACGGCCAGGGTCACTCGCTCCCTGACGTAACCGGCGGCCCCGCGCTTGCTGACCGCTCGAGGGATGAACAGGCCCAGGAGTAGCGCCAAGGCGGGCATGCGGAAGATGTAAAGCATGCCGTTGATCTCGGCGACTCGGGAAGTTGGGTCGATGATGCCGGAGCCTACGAGTCCGTCGATGCTGTGGTTGATGACGACGCCGGTGACTGCCAAGGCCCGGGCGACGTCGACGGCGTGATTTCTGGGGGATGCGGGGGTCACGCGTTCAGGCTAACGAGGACGTTCCCCGAAAGGCGCACATGACACGAGAAGGGACGTCCCGCCGGGCGCCCCCTCTCGTTGGGGCGGCATGGCCCCATGCAAACAGTTTCATGGACCGGCACGCTTGGATGATTGTGTGCCCTATCCACAGCAGGGCGGGAGTGGGTCGGTAGTGTGGGACCATCCAACCGGTGCACCCCCGCCACCTGCCGTGTTGGGCCCGGAGGTTGACATGACGCGTATACACAACGGCACTGTGCCATTGGTGCTACTTGCTCTTGGGGCGGTGGTCGCATTCGGTGTGCTCGCCGTGCAAGACCCGGTGTGGGCGGTGGTCGTGATCGGAGGTGCGGTTGCGGCTGTGTCCGTGGGGTATGGAGGAGTGTGGGCAGGATCTGTGTCCGCTGCGGTGGCCGTGCTGGGGATGTCAGGGTTTATTGCCGCCCATGTGCCGAGGCTCGGTATTGCTTCGGAGGCTGCGCAGGCCTACCTCGCTGCACTGGGATTGGCGTATGGACTGTCATTGATTACTCGGCGCCGCCTGCAGAGCAAGCTCATCTTCCCTGTCGCTGGCTACCTGTTCATTTGCGGGGCCGTGGCCTTCGCCACAATTCTCATTTCGCCGCTTCTGGCCGCACGCGGGTTCCTGGCCCTAGTTTTCCCGGTACTGGTCACTCTTGCCATCGTCGGCGTCCTTCGCCGCCACACTGGTGCTAGTGAGCAGCGAAAACGGCGATTACTGACCTTGACCGTAGTTGGAGTGTTCGTCGCCAACATCGTCGTGGCTCTACGCCAAGCGTTTATAGGATTTACCGGCCCTGAACTGACTTTGATCGACCGGTCGGTATCTACACACGGAATCGACGGCACGATCCGCAGCATGGGATTGCTGCCCACAAACCAGGACTTCGGGTTCCTCGTTGCCTGCCTTACCCCCGCTGCGCTGGTTGCTGCGACTCAACTTCCCCGCAGGCCACGGATCGCCGTCCTAATTATCGGAATCATCGGGGTGGTGGCACTGCTCACCAGTCTGACCCGCACCTCGCTCGTTGCCGCCACTGTGGCGCTACTGCTTGGGTTATTCGCCTGGGGCCGTGGTACCACTCTCGGGAGGGTGGCCAAGTACACCGCTCTCACGGGTGGGCTCTCCGCTGCCGTCTGGTGGTGGCTCTCCGCCTCATCCAGTACCCGCGCTCAGGAAACCCGCGATCGAATTCTTACTCTCACTGATCTGTCCCAAGATCGGTCCTTCCAAGACCGCTCAGGCGACGTCTATCCGCGGGCCATCGCCGCAATTAACGAAAACCTGCTTGGGGCCGGCGCAGGATCGGCAGGGCCAGTGTCACAGCGTTATCCGAGCCTAGCGCCCTACGGATCGTTAACCACCGACAACGGGTACTTAATGATCGCCGTGCAGATCGGCGTCATCGGGGCTCTCGTCTTCACGTTCATGCTTTGGGCCACCATCCGCGCCCTCACCGCCCATGTGGATGCTTATCGTGCCGCCGCTGCAACAGCCGTGCTGTCTCTGGCTGTGGCCTTCATATCGGCACAGTATTGGTCGCTGTCCGCACCCGCCGCAGTCGTTGCAGCCGTAGTCGGGCTTGGCTTCGGCAATCCGCAACGGGCACACCACAGGATCTCACCGCCCGCTCGATCACAGGCATCCGTCTAGCACCGTTCCTAAGAAATGGTTTCAATAGTCGTTCCGGGGCAGTCGCCGGGCGCAGATTACAGTGATGGCCAAGGTGGCCACAGCGGTGATGGTGACCGCGCTGCGGTCGTAGCGGATGGCCAGGCGGCGGAAGGCCGGCAGCCAGGAGATGGTGCGCTCCACGACCCAGCGGTATCGGCCGAGGCGTTCGCTGGAGTCCACCCCGATGCGGGCGATCCGGGCGGTGATCCCGCGTCGGCGCAGGTAGCGGCGCACCCGCCGGTTGTCGTAGGCCTTGTCCGCGTGCAGCTTGACCGGCCGGCGTCGGGGACGGCCCCGCCCTCGGCCTTTGACCGGGCTCAGCCCGTCCAGGATCGGTTCAACCAGCATGGAATCGTGCCGGTTGGCCCCGGTGATCGCCACCGCCAGCGGCAACCCGTCGGCGGTGACCAGCAAGTGGTACTTGGTACCGAGTTTGCCCCGGTGGGTGGGGTTCGGCCCGGTCAGCTCGCCCCCCCCTTTTTGCCCGTACGCTGACCGAGTCCAGGGATTTTGCCCGTACGCTGACCGAGTCCAGGGACGTTCTTGACCAGTCCAGCAGGCCGTCCTGGCCCAGCTGCTCGAGCACGGCGTGGTGGAGGTCGTCCCACACCCCGGGCCTCCTGCCAGGCCCGCAATCGGCGCCAGCAGGTGATCCCGGAACCGTAGCCCAGCTCGGTGGGGAGCTTCTTCCACGCGATGCCGTTGGCGGTCACGAACAGGATCCCCTCCAACGCCGCCCGGTCGTCGACCCGTGGCCTGCCAGTACGCCCGTTCTTCGCCGGTGGAGGTTGCGGGATCAACGGTTCCAGCAACTCCCACAACTGGTCGCTGACCAGCCGCTGAGACACCCTCTGCCTCGTTATGGCGACCATGATCGTCACCGGTACGCGGGCCTCGCTACCCCCGAACCCGAACTATTGAAACCATTTCTTAGATCCCTGTTTCCGACAGCGTGTGGATCAGGCTGCCCGTGAGGTGTGGCGAAATGCCCTCATCTAATGACGCAAATATCGCATTCTGCGGTTGCCCACTGTTGGACTATGGTACTAAGTCTGTTCGTGTTATATACGCACTACGCAGAGGGCGCCTGCACCATGGCCCAGCTGGAGTAAACTAGCGCGCTATTGCGGTCATCATCAAGAAGTGGATGATTGGACGACCTGTGTACTTGAGACGCTTCGCTGATGTGTATTGTGGAATCGTCGCTCGACCAGCCAGTAAAAACCGACACAGACTGCCAAGACAGTCGGAACCACTACTAAAGTCAAAAACAAATATTGCAACCAGGTTGGCAAATTCCAGTGTAGAGTCAACAGATTAGCTAGCCCAATCAAAGGGCTATGTAGTAAATAAACACTATAGGAGACTAGCCCTAGACGTATCATAAGTGCGGATTTAAAAAAATTGATGACACGCGATTCTATGCCAGCTAGCGAGGCTCGCCCCAGGATTACAAGGCTGGCCGCAAACAAAATTCCAACAAGGCTTTCTGATGCCCATGGATGGGAATGCATCCAGTTCCATGCTCCGAAAAGAATGACCACAGTACATAAGGTCAGCATTTTAGTCGCCCGTAGTAACCATGAAAGTTCCCAGTTCGCATTTAGTGTTGAATAGGCTGCGAGCATTCCAAGAGAGAATAGGCCTATGAGCCATGGGTGAGCGTATGGGAAGCGTCCAAATAATAGTACAACGCTCAGGCTTACCACCAAAAGGCCTGATGCGACAATCATCGGGTTGACGCGCCGCCATAGCGGCAAAATCACAAGAGGCATCAGAAAGTAAATTTGCCATTCGACTGCAATCGACCACAGGGGTCCGTTAATTTGGCCAATCCATGATCCGCTCATGTCGTGTATAAGGAGCAGGTGGGAAATCGTGCCCCCGATAGTTACCGGAACTTTTGTGTCCCATTGCGTCCCAGAGGGTTCCTGCATGATAGGAAATGTGGCAATCAGGATCAAGCTGATTGCCAGTGCCGCATAGTACGGAGGGAGTATGCGACGAGCGCGACGCCCAATGTAGCGCTTGAGGCTCGTCCGGAGCTTGAACTCTCGATGCATCGCTATGGGTAACATGAGAACGTAGCCACTTAGTACGATGAATATGGGAACTCCCAGGTATCCGTATCCCAAAAACCAGCCCAAAATGGGCAAATCGTTATACGCATCGCCTGTGTGGCCAGTGAACAAAAACGCGTGATACAGCACGATTGTTAGTGCGGCGGCCCCGCGGATTCCGTCGAGATAGGGCAATTCAATGCGTTTGTCGCTCATGAGATAATAGTTTCGCGTCCTTGCATCAACCGAGTCTCGCGGTATTGTTTTAACTTTTTGGGCTTTGGCATATTGGGGCGCAATTTTTCAAGTAATAGGCGCATCTTTTTAGTAGGCTCCTTCTTTGGCAACAACCGCCTTGAAGGTTCGTCCCAAGATGAGCAGGTCCTGCACCGGCGACCAGTTCTCCACGTAGTAGAGGTCCAGCCGTACCGACTGCTCCCAGTCCAAGTTCGACCGTCCGGATACCTGCCAGAGGCCGGTGATGCCCGGGCGCACGCGCAGCCGACGGTGGACGTAGTCCTCGTACTGCTCCACCTCGGCGGGGAGCGGGGGGCGGGGTCCCACCAGCGACATCTCGCCCTTGAGGACGTTGAGGAACTGGGGGAGCTCGTCCAGGCTGTAGCGGCGCATCCATTTGCCGGGGCCGGTGACGCGGGGGTCGTCCTTCATCTTGAACAGCAGGCCGGCGCCCTCGTTCTGCTCCTTGAGGCGCTGCAGCACCTGCTCGGCGTCGGTGCGCATGCTGCGGAACTTCAGCATCCTGAAGCGGGAGCCGTCCTGGCCGATGCGCTCCTGAGCGAAGAAGGCGGGACCCTTGTCGTGGGTCTTGACGATCAGCGTCAGGGCCAGCAGGACGGGGGAGAGGGCGAGCAGGGCGGCGCCGGAGCCGAGGATGTCCATGAGGCGCTTGGTCATGGCGCGGCTTCGGCTCAGCTTGGGGGTGGCCACGTGGATGAGGGGAAGTCCGGCCACCTGCTGCATGTGGATGCGCGGGCCGGCGATGTCGGTGAGGCCCGTGTCCATGACCAGGCGGATGTGGGCGTCGGCGAGCTGCCAGCTGAGATGGCGGATCTCCGTGGTGCTCAGCGGCACGTTGGAGGACAGCACAACGGTCTCGATGCCGCGCTCGTGGCAGGCGTCCACGATGCCCTCCACCGTGGGCCGCTCGCCCGGGGGCAGAGCGTTGGTCGGGAGATTCATGCGCTGCAGATCCGCGGGGACCGGCTTGCGGGTCTCGGGGACGTAGACGGCGGCCGCGTGCAGACCGGAGGTGGGGTGCTGGCGCAGGGACTTGATGAGGTCGCACGTGCCGGCCAGCCGGCCGACCACCATGGTCCGGGACAGGGCATCACCCTTCATGCGGGCCTTGACCAGGCGGTCGCGGACGATGAAGCGGCCGAGGATCAAGAAGCCGAGCCCCAGGGGGAGGGCCAACAAGACGTAGCTGCGGGCGGTGGGGAGGTCGAAGCCGAAGGAGATGATGGCGATCGCTCCGAAGAGGATGAGGCTCGAGTGCACCACCTGCCGGGTCTCTTCCATGCCGTGGCCGATGAGCCGGACGTCGCGGGCGCCGCGGGCGCCGAGGTGCATCCACCAGACCAGAGCGAGGGCGATGCCGACGATCCAGTAGGGGACAGAGACGTCGCCGCCGAGGTGCAACCCGGCGTTCTCCAGCTGGAACCGGAGCAGGTGGGCGCCGAGGAGCGTGACGATCAGGGCCAGGCCGTCGGCCCAGCGCATCCGGGTCAGGTAGGCGGAGCGCCAGCCGGAGCGGGATGCGGTCTCGCGAGCGGTGGTACGGGTGGTGCTGAGCTGCGGACGCCGTTGGCCGTCCGCCCTGCTGATCTCGTTGACCTTGAGCATGGTGGTGCTCCCTCCCCGAAAAAGCACGCGGCCACCTGGGGTGTCTCCTCCCAGCCCGTGGGGGAGACGGTGGACCGCGCGCTGCATTGCACTTGTCACCAGTTTAGGGGCGCAAATCGATGAAACAGGCTCTATGACGAAAGGTGTTTGCACCTGCACTTGACGATGCCGAGAACTCGCGGAACGGCGTCGGGCCTAGTGGTGACAGGGATCACGTCGTCGGGCGGGGAAGCTGCCCCGAAGTTGATGATGCCCCGTCATGTCCCCCGATTGGGGGACCGGGGTGCCGGTGGGCGTGCCGCTCAGGCGGCGCGGGCCGCGAGGGTGCCGTGGTCGGCGGTGCGCAGGTGCTCGGCCTTGAGCCGGCGGAGGTTCAGCGCCAGGCAGTCGGGGGTGTAGGCCGGGCGGATCACCACGGGCGTGCCCTCGTGGCCGTGGGCGGCGAGGATCTCACCCAGGGCGGCCTCGTGGCGCTCCAGGAGCAGGTGGCCGAAGTAGTGCTCGTTGAACAGGTAGGCCAGGTCCAGGGCGTAGGCCCAGGTGGGGGTGCCGGCCTCCATGGACGCCTTCGGGCAGTCCCAGTCGGCCGGGGCGCCGGTGATGCGCAGCTGGGTGCGCAGCACGCGGTCGAGGGCCTCGGGGGTGAAGGCCGGGGTGAGCTCGGCGACGTCCTCGACGATGTCGAGGTCCAGGAGGGTGAGACCCGCGGGGGAGCAGGACTCGAGGTGGTGCTGGATGTCAGTGGCAAGGGGGGAGGTGCGCATCGTGTTCTCTCTTGTCCGTCGAGGGGTACGGATCTTCGGGTACTCCGAGCGTATCGGCGCAACGGCCCTAGTGAGAGCCGATTCTTGTCCCCACATGGTCCCCATCGGACCGGACAAAAGTCTATTGTCAGTGCCTTGTCCCTATGCCGAGAGTGATGTGGTGTCGACCTTTGTCCAGTGCGGCCCCTCGGTGGAGCCTGTCCGGCGGTCGCGGGTCCGGGCGATGGACGACCCGTCCCTGGCACGCGTGGCAGCCAAGACCGCAGGAGCTCATCCGGTGCCGGCCTGCTGGTGCACCAGGACGGCGCTGTAGAGGCTGGCGATGGTGTGGCCGTCCTCGAGCGAGCGGCCCAGGAGGTTCTCGATGACGGCGATGCGCTGGTAGAACACGGACCGAGACAGATGACTGTCGGCGGCTGCCCGGGTGCGGTTGCCGGGGGTCTGCAGGTAGGCGGTCAGGACCTGCAGCAGGTCCGTCCCGTGCCGGGCGTCATGAGCGAGCAGGGGGCCCAGGACGCTCTCCGCGTACTCCTGCACCAGCGGTTCGTCCCGGAGGCGGCTGAGGAGCAGGGGGAGTTCTTGGCCGGTGGCCCGAACCACCGCCCCCCGGGTGGATCCGTGCGAGGTGTTCGTGAGGTCCAGGAGCTCGATGGACTCGTCCAGCGAGTTGAGGAGACCCCGGGCATCGGTGGCCACCGTCCCGGCCGTCAGATGCAGCTGGGGTCCGAGCTCGGTGGCGATGTGAGCGGCGAACCGATCCACGTCGGCATCCGGTCCAGCGCGCCGGCGCGGAAAAGACAGGGCCGCCAGGATCAGCGGCGCGCCGAGGCTGACCTCCGAGCAGACGGCATCCGCGCCGGTGGCCGCGGCTGCGGAGAGCACTGCGGCGCGTGCCGCCGCGGCGTCCAGCGGTCCCTGCGGCTGGTCCCGGAACCGCTGCTGTCTCAAAGCGACGCCGATGAGGTGGCGCTCGTGGAGGGGCATGCCGGTTGCCTCCAGGCGGTGGGCGAGGGCGTCGATGCCGGAGAGGCGCCGCTGCACCACGTCGTCGAGGAGCTGCTGGTGACTGAGGCGGAGCCACTCGTCGGCCCCGTGGCCGGCGGCGCGGTCCAGGGAGAGCGCCACTGCGGCCTGGCTCAGCACGAAGTCGGCGCCTCCGGCGTCGGCCGGTGCCCGCGTGGCGATCAGGTGTCCCCATCTCCTGCCGCGCGCCTCCACCACGGCGACGGAGCGGGTGGCGTTGCCGCGTGCGTGCGCCAGGCGGGACCGGTCACGCCAGTCGGCCAGCAAGGAGCTGACGTCCTCGTCCTGTGAGGCGTAGGTGACGACACGGTGGGACAGGTCCTCCAGGACCACGGGGCTGCGGAGCAGCCGCGCCACCTCGTGGACGATGTGGTCGGCCGGCGCCCCGGTGCGGATGAGCTCCGTGAACAGTGCGTGGACGCTGTCCCGGGCTTCCAGGGCCTCCATCTGCGCGGCCAGGATGCGGCGGTGGACGGCTTCGGTGATGGAGACGAACCGTACCCGACGGTGCAGGGTGATCAGCGGGAGGTCGAGATCTCGGCAGGCGTCCACCAGTGCGGGCGGGGCAGCGCCGTAGTGGGCGCCCAGTTCCAGGATCAGCCCCGCCGCCCCCGCGCGCACGAGTGCTCCGACGTAGCCGGGCAGCAACTCCTCGGGAGGCCAGCCCACACCCGTGGAGAGCACCAGCTCGTGGCCCGCGAGCATGCCCTCCACGGTGGGACCGTCCAGGACGTGGACCCACCGCACCGGCCGATCCATCCGGTCGTGGCCGGTGAGCACCTCGGGCTGCCCGGCCGTCACCTCGGCGGACGCGACGACGTCGCGCACCGTGGGTCCGAGCCTCTCCCGGAGGCTCGGACGATCTGTCCGAAGGAGCTCTGAATCCGCGCTATCTGTCGGCATGCAAGTCCCTTTTCTCATGCCATGGTGGTTCTCACACCATACGGCGAGCACAGGACGGACTGTCCCGTTCCGCGCACCGAAAGGACCCCACGATGTCGGATCGCACGGTGACCCAGAACGATCGAGACGCCAAGCAGGACGCTGAGGCCCGTGCGCGGCAGGCCGCCGGGAGGGGCGGCCAGGACCGGCGGGGTGCGGGGGAGGTCATCGAGCACTACATCGACGGGGCCCGCCACGGCGGCTCGGCGCGCACCGCCGAGGTCTACAACCCCGCCACCGGGCAGGTCGCCAAGCAGGTGCTGCTGGCCTCGGCCGAGGAGGTCGCCACCGCCGTGGAGGCCGCCGAGCTGGCCCTGCCCGGATGGCGGGCCACCGGAATGGCCAAGCGGACGGCGATCCTGTTCAAGGTCGAGAACATCATCCGGGAGCGCACCCCCGAGCTGGCCGCGATCATCACCGCCGAGCACGGCAAGGTCCTCGCCGACGCGGCCGGGGAGATCGCCCGCGGTTTGGAGAACGTGCAGTTCTGCGCGGGACTGATGCACCACATGAAGGGCGAGTACCTGGAGCAGGCCGCCACCGGGGTGGACGTGCACCAGATCCGCCAGCCGGTGGGCGTGGTCGCGTGCATCACCCCGTTCAACTTCCCCGCCATGGTGCCGCTGTGGATGATCACCACCGCGATCGCCGCCGGCAACACGGTGATCCTCAAGCCCTCCGAGCGCGACCCCTCGGCGGCGGTGTGGATCGCCGAGGCCTTCGCCGAGGCCGGTCTGCCGGCCGGGGTGCTCAACGTGGTGCACGGGGACAAGACGGCCGTGGACGAGCTGCTGACCAATCCGCTGGTCAAGGCGGTGTCCTTCGTGGGCTCCACCCCGATCGCCAAGTACATCTACGAGACCTCCGCCGCCCACGGCAAGCGCGTGCAGGCCCTGGGCGGGGCGAAGAACCACATGGTGGTCATGCCCGACGCGGATCTGGACGGGGCCGCCGACGCGGCCGTGTCGGCGGCCTACGGCTCCGCCGGGGAGCGCTGCATGGCGGTCTCGGTGCTGGTCACCGTGGGCGAGGTGGCGGATCCGCTGATCACCCGGCTGAAGGAGCGGATCGCGCACCTGAGGATCGGCGACGGCACCGACCCGGCCTCGGAGATGGGCCCGCTGATCACGAGGGCGGCCCTGGAGCGGGTCAACGGCTACGTGAGCGGGGCG